>CAZURY010000169.1:0-5194 GCA_964623145.1 uncultured Desulfobulbus sp.
ATTTTCATAGATATGCTCAATCATTAAAAAATCACCGGCATAACCTTTTGGTTTATGATAGCTTCTGTCAGCGTGTCGGCTGCGCATGAAATAAGGGTACACTTCTTTAAAAACATACCCCCACATTACATCCTCGTATCCGGAGCCGGCTACCTGTTCCTCCAGCAAGGGCATACTATCGGCAAACCTGTTGAGTATATCCATGCATTGACCTTCCTTTTCCTCCTCAGACAGGCTACCCGAAGCATCTTGAATCATGAGTGACATATTAAAAAAATCCATGGATATCCGCTCCACCTGCTCCTGAACGGTGTGCCACAGGTCGGAACGAAGCAAACTAGGAGGCAATGGTTTCGCCTCTATATATTTGGCGGAACGGCGTTTAGGTAAAGAATCGGCATAGGCGGCGACCGGCGAAGTTTCACCGGCAATGCGCCTGAACTTCGTGCATATCTTGCGCGTCAGATACAGAAGGAAATCGATATACAAATCAATCTCCTGCTCCCGGATCAAATCCATGACATCCTGGGTAAAAACCGCAATTTCCACATCCTCGGAGGCAACTATCGTTCGCACCCTGGATCCCCGGTCAAAAAAACCAATCTCGCCGAAAAATTCGCCGGCGCCGATAAGGGCGACAGTGATCTTGGTTTGCCGGGCACCGGTGTAACTAACTTCCACCGTTCCCTTTTCAACGTAATAAAAAACCTCGGCTTTGGTATCAGGAGACAGGACAGGATCGCCTGGGGCCAGCCTGGATTTACCGGCAAAGGCCAGGACCCTGGTAATCAGCTCCTGATTGTTCGACCGGGAATAGGGCGGTTTGGGGTCTTGCAATATCGGTTTTTCCAGCATTTTTGCCTCTCGAAGAATGAAAAAAGAAAGATCCAGCGGCTGTATAAATTCTATATACCTGTATTATGCGGGAGGAAATAGAACAATTCAAGGAAATTATAGTGTTAGGACAGGTCCAGGCAAACAGGTTCCCGGAAAAAGCACTGGTACTGCAGGCCATATCAACCTGGAAGGAGAGGAGAAAAAAATGACTGACAGCTTTACCGCAGCCACTTATTACCGACAGCAACAGGGATGAATGGTAAACGTTTACATTATGCCGGTAATGCGGGCGAAACAGCATCTCGGTGAACGGTTACGATGAATGCAATAATACGGGATGCCTGCTTCAATCAAATACAGCAGATATCACCCTTTGCAGTTCATCAAGTTTAAAAGGCTTTGACACCGCCGCCTTAAAACCATACTCCCTGTAATTGGCCATGACAGGATCATTGAAATATCCACTGGCCACGATAACCCGGGCATCAGGATCTATTGCAAGGATCTCCTTGACAGCTTCCTTCCCTCCTGTTCCACCGGGAATGGTGAGATCCATAATAATGCAGTCAATCTTCTTTTCCGTACCGAGCAACTCCTGGTACTGTTGGATTGCTTCCTCGCCATCGGCTGCAAAAATGACCGTATGGCCCAGGTATTCAAGTTGAGACCTGACTACTTTCTTAAAGAGTTCCTCATCATCCATCACCATTATATGGACTGGTTGCACCATGTCACTGTCTTGTTCCATGTCAATACCTTTGGCACTTTCCTCACCGGCATCTGATACCGGCAGATATATGGTGAAGGTTGTTCCGACACCCCGGGTCGATTCAACAAAAATCCAGCCCTGGTGCTTAGTGACAATAGAATGACATATTGCCAATCCCAGACCACTCCCCTTCTCCCTGGTGGAAAAAAATGGATCAAAAATCTTATCAACGATGTCGGATGAAATACCGACACCAGTATCACTAAACACAATTTTTACATATTTTTTTCCTGCGATGCCGGGCAAGGCTTCGCCGGAGCCATCCTCAATATTTGTACACTTAATATTGATTTTCCCTCCTTCGGGCATGGCCTGCCTGGCATTAATGATGATATTTTGTATCACTTGGCTGATCTGCCCTTTATCCACATTAACCATCCAGAGATTTTCAGGAAAATCATAGCTGCAGGATACCCGGCTTCCATGGAGAACAAAGTCGGCCGAATCCCGAATCAACTGTGTAAGAGAAGCCGTCTCCTTGATAGGTTCTCCGCCCTTGGCAAAGGTAAGAAGCTGTTGGGTCAATTTCTCCGCCCGACCACATGCCTTTAATGCATCATCAAGCAGAGAAACAACCCTCGTATTTTTACCGGCCAGACGTCTTGACAGTTCAATATTGCCAAAGATAGCCGATAATATATTGTTGAAATCATGGGCGATCCCGCCGGCAAGAACGCCGACTGATTCAAGTTTACGCACCTTGAGTAATTCTTCCTCCATTTTCCTCTCATTGGAAATATCCCTGAACACAAGCACAACACCGATTACCTGACCTTCCCGGTCACGAATGGGAGCACAACTGTCGGCAATACTTTTCCGGCTGCCGTCCCTGGCCTGTAATGCGCAATCATGGCTGGAACCGACGACCCTGCCCAGACGAAAAGCCTCCTCAACAGGATTCTCAAGCTGTTCACCGGTCTTTTCATCAACAACGGTAAACACCTTTGAATACGGCAAGCCCCTGGCCTCTTCAAAAGACCACCCTGTCAACTTTTCCGCCACCTTGTTCAAAAGGACGATTGCCCCGTTGGTATCAATGGCAATAACGCCTTCACCAATGCTGCGAAGGGTTACGGCAAGACGCTCCTGTTCGGCCAGAAGAACCTGCTCGCTCTTCTTCTTTTCATCAATGTTCCTGACCACGGCAATGATATAGGCTTTGTCTGCAATTCTCGTTAGATTCAAGCCTACCTCGGTCCAGAAAAGCTCACCGCTTTTTTTCCTTGATAACCATTCAAATGTTTGCGGCCCGGTGCGCAATGTATGACGAATTTTCCTGACAGCCTCTTCCTGATCATAGGGATGCTCACCCAGGCTGAAATCCGCGACTTGAGCCTGCAGGGCCTCTTCATAGGACACGCCGAACATGTCAAGCATGGTCTTGTTGACATCAAGAATAACCCCGCTTTCCGGATCATGGATAAAAATCGCCTCGTTGGGAGCATTGAAAATCGACTGCAGATAATTCTTGTTTTCTTGGAGTTTCCGCGTACGCTCGGCCACTTTTTCCACTAATTTTCCCTGGATATCAAGCAGGGCTTTTTCAGCCTGCTTTCTAAGGACAATTTCCATTTTAAGCCGTTTGTTCCAAAACCAGAAAAAGCCGATGATCAGCAGGGAAAAAAAAGAAATGACCGCCAGGCGTTGATAGATAATTTTTTTTGATACACCAACCGAATAGCCGGCGGCAAGCCAGCGATTTCGTATGACCTCCGCATCTTTAGGTGAAATTGAGCCAATCCCCTTGTTCAGTATTCCCACGAGCTGCGGCCAGTCTTTGCGCACGGCCATATACAGAAGCTGGCGCTCAAGAGAAACAGGCGCGGCAACACGTAAATTGGTGATATTGAGTTTTCGTATCCAATAGGTGCAGACAGCCAGATTGCCGATAAACGCATCATCTCTTCCCCTGGAAACGGCCAGAATCGTGTCCTTCAATGTATCGTAATAATGGGGGGTCAGATTGGTATGTTCCTGAATCCAGGCCGCATGGGAGGTGTTAGCCTGAACAGCTATAGCAAGCTTGGCCAAATCCGGTACTCCGGAAATAAACGGGGCATCAGAGCGGCAGAAAACCATACGGTAAAAACCAAGATACGGAATGGAATAGGATAAAAAGCCGGACCTGCTTTTTGAAAATCCCACAGCAGCCAACATGTCGATTTTCTTCTTTTTAGCCCTGTCCATCACCTTCTTCCAGCTCAAACCGAAGACAACCTCGATATTCAGCCCCAGTCGCTTATTGAGTAGATTGATATAGTCAGAGGCAAAACCGCTGTAATTTCCATTATCATCAATATACTCAAAAGGAGCAAATTCAGGATCAACGCCAACCCTTATCGTTGGATGCGCCTTAATCCACGCCTTTTCCGCCTTCGTCAGATAAACCTTTTGTTCCTCGAGCTGAAGACGCATTGAAACATCAGACACATACGAGTTAACAATACGGGTGATGGCTGAATCCGGATCACGATGCGCCGCTTTTAGATGACTATCGATGATCGTCTTCAGATATGCAGTTGCAGGGCCGTTTTTGGGAAAGGCAAATTTAAGAAGGCGCGGATTAAAGGCAACCGTGGTCGGCAGGACATCATAGAGTTGCTGGGAGGTCGTTCCAAACAACCTGTTGACAACACCGACATCGGCAAGGTCATTCTGCAGAGCCTGAAACACATTTTCATAGTTATCAAATTCTACAAACCGACAGGAAATCGCAAATTTTTGTGCCTGATTCCGTATCCCTTCTTCGCCTTCGGTATGGATACTTCCCCGCATAACAGCAACACGTTTTCCATCCAGATCAGGAATTTTGTTGATATGCAGCCCGGCGCGAGTATACAGGGTCCCCCAATTAACAAAAACAGCCTCATCGGAAAATTCATATTTAACTGCCTTTTTCAGGGAGTAGGCGACATCCGGCATGATATCAATGCGGCCTGATTCCAGATTATCCAGCCCCTGCAGCCAGGTGCCGTTAACCCACTTAAGCTGCCAGTTTTCCTCTTTCGCTATGATTGAAAGAATTTCCGGAAAAATACCCTCAGGCGTACCTTGAGGACCACGAAAGAGTTTTGGCGGGTTTTCATAGTAACCAATACGCACCACTCGCGCTTCCTGAGCCAGGGCAAAACCATGAACAAGCATGAGAAAACAGCAGGCAAGGGTCGCCAGGCACCAAAAAACAACAGACCTGCCGGTCATGTTTGTTATGCGGATGGGCATAGGAAAAAAACCGATCTATATTCGGAGAAGAAGGAACAGGAACTTACTCATTCCTTACCACGACTCATTCTCAAAAAGAAGTTAAAATTTCGCTTTTTACCGGGAGGACCTGATTGGACCTTCTTTGAAGGGGATTACACACACCGATTGCGGCAGAATCAGAGAAAAAATACCAATATGGCACGGTCATCCGCCAGGCGATTATCTATTTCTCTTGGTGCCACGATAGGTAAATGCCTTGGCAATCATTTTGAAATAACCGCCTTTGTCAATACCAATATCCCGGCCACAGGAGCAATACAAACGGCCTTGTCGTTCAAAAGTGGCATAGTATCTTGCTATGCGTTTTTTGTGACAACGTAACAG
>CAZURY010000170.1:0-3614 GCA_964623145.1 uncultured Desulfobulbus sp.
ATGCGTCCCTCTGTTGATATTGCGCTCAGCGAGTAGTCGGCACGGCTGTAATCAGTTGTTATCTGATTGTTAACAACCCTGGTGGATCCATGCCGCCGGGGTCAAAATTTTGAGAATGAAGCCTGATTTTATTGAATATATACAGGATCATGTGGTGCTTGCCGACGGAGCCCTTGGCTCATATCTCTTTGAGCGCGGCGTGGAGCGTGGTCGCAACCTTGATCTACTGAACCTGCAGGCCAGGGAGACCATCTTTTCCGCCCATGAGGAATATATCCGGGCGGGTAGTCAGCTGATAGAGACCAATACCTTTGGCGCCGGCAGGTTTAAGTTGCGTGAAGCCGGGGCCGAAGATCAGGTACGGGAGATCAATCGGGCCGGGGCACAGATAGCCGTTAAGGCTGCCGGCCATCAGGTGTACGTTGCCGGATCGATCGGCCCTTCCGGGGAAACCTTTCCCCTGGAGGAGGGGGCGGCTTCTGAAGAGGAAATCAGGGCCTCGTTTGCCGAACAGGTGTTGGGCCTTGCCGAAGGCGGGGCTGATGTCCTGATAATAGAAACGTTCAGCCAGCTGCCGGAAATCCTGCTGGCCATTGAAATTGCCCGTCAAGAGGCGCCGGAACTGCCGGTTATCGCGCAAATGGTTTTTCCGGCACGTGGTATGACCGTTCATGGTGAGGATGCGCTGAGTTGCGGGCAGCAGATGCTGGCTGCCGGAGCAGTCGTGGTCGGGACCAATTGCGGCCGGGGAATTGATGCCATGGTTACGGCCGTGGGGCAGATGTCGCCGTTGGCCGGTGCGGGAACCCCGCTGTCCGCCTTTCCCAATGCCGGCATGCCCGAGATGGTCGGTGGCCGGACGATTTATCCGGCCCAGCCCGGATATATGGCTGCCAGAGCCCGGGAAATGGTTAAGTTGGGGGTTCATCTTATCGGCGGCTGTTGCGGCACCACACCTGCTCATATTCAGGAATTTCGATCCGCCTTGCGTATCAGACCGGTTCGGGTGCGCGGCGAACGCGTTGCCGCCGGATCCAGAGAACCGGCCACTGTCGAGGCAACATTCAAATCAGGTGGTTTTCTGCAAAGCCTTAAGAGTACTCGGTTGCCGATCATCGTCGAGCTTGATCCGCCCACCCATCTTAATATTGAACCAGTCCTGCAGGGAGCCGATGCCTTGACAAAAGCCGGGGTTGATGCCATTTCCCTGGGGGAAAATCCCCTGGCCATTCTCCGTACCGGTAATCTGGGGATGGCCGCCCGTATTCGTCAGCAGACCGGTGTGCAGACTATTATTCATCAGACCGGTCGTGACCTCAACGGACTGGGGCTGCAGTCCAGGATGATGGAGGCTCATCTCCTCGGGATTGAAGCTGTGCTTGCCGTCAGCGGCGATTCAGCGGCAGGAACCGATCAACCAGGTGTGACCGGGGTTTTTGACCTGCGATCAGAAGGCCTTATCCGTATGCTGGCCGGTTTGAATCGAGGTATGAATCTTGCCGGTCGGTCGGTCAAAAAAGAAACCAATTTTTCCATTGGCGCCGCCTTTAGTTTTCGTCCGGCAAAACCAGGCCTGCAGATCAGCCGACTGGAAAAGAAAACCGCACTTGGTGCTCGTTTTGCCATGACCCAGCCCCTTTTTTCCAAGGAAGTGGTGGAGCAGATGATGGAGGCGGTCAGCCATATCGATATTCTTGTTTTTCCTGGAATTTTTCCTTTGATTTCCTCGCGTAATGCGGAGTTTCTCCATAATGAGGTGCCGGGAATTTCCGTTCCCGATGATCTGCGTGCCCGCCTTGCCTCGTACGATCAGGTCGGTGATCAGCGTAAGGCGGCCCTGGAGTATACGGCTCGCTTGATTGAAGATATTGGGTCTTTTATTCATGGCCTGTATCTGATCAGCCCGCTCAATAAATGGGATATTGTTCTTGGTTTCGTCCGACAGATACGTGGGCAGGAGAGTCCGGAGGTATGAGAGAGGATTTTTTTATTCGATGTTTTTTGTAAATAGTGTTTGACATCCTTACGGGTTCAGGTAAAATATTTATAAGTACGTGAAATAATCAGTATGGAATCAGTCGCTGGTTTAACTTTCAACTTCCAGAGCGACTAAAAACTATCTGGTAAAGCGAATACCGTGCTCCATAGCTTCCAGCACAGTATTCAATATCCATGAGTTGGAAGCATGCCTGATGGAGCATATCCATGGCTATCCCCGGATCAACATCACTTCTTTCTTATGCAGGACCTTGCTTTGTCGATTACGGCTTTGCAGACATTGGTCTTGTTTTTCCATATCTTTTGGCCTTAAACCTAAATCCTGCAGTTGTCTTCACGTTCTCGGTGCACGAACAATTGCAGGATGTAGGTTTCATTCTCTCTTTTTTTCCCGTCGTGGACGGGAATATATTCAACTTTGATAAGGAGTACGCGCATGTCTACTCATCTCTTTACTTCCGAGTCTGTTTCCGAAGGGCATCCGGATAAGGTTGCCGACCAGATTTCCGATGCCATTCTTGACGCTATCCTTGAGCAGGATATTCACGCCCGGGTAGCCTGTGAATCTCTGGTAACCACTGGTCTTGCCATGATTGCCGGCGAGATTACCACCTCTGCCTGGGTGGATATGCCGGAGGTGGTGCGAAACACCATCCGTGAAATCGGCTATAATTCCTCGGATATGGGATTTGACTGGCAGTCCTGCGCCGTTCTTACCTCCATTGACAAGCAGTCTCAAGATATCGCCCAGGGGGTTGACGAGGGAACCGGCCTTGATCTTGATCAGGGCGCCGGTGATCAGGGACTGATGTTTGGTTATGCCTGTGACGAGACCGATGTCCTGATGCCCATGCCCATAACCTATGCCCATCTTCTGATGAAACGGCAGGCCGAGGTTCGCAAGGCCGGTGTTTTGCCTTGGCTGCGTCCCGATGCCAAGAGTCAGGTTACCATAGAGTATGAAGGCCGCAAGGCTAAAAGGATCGAGGCGGTTGTTCTTTCCAGCCAGCATAGTCCTGATATTGCCTACAAGGATTTAAAGGAAGGAATTATGGATGAAATCATCAAGCCTATCCTGCCCGCGGCCATGCTTGATGAAAACACCAAATATTTTATTAATCCGACCGGCCGTTTTGTCATTGGTGGCCCTGTCGGCGATTGTGGGGTTACCGGCCGCAAGATCATCGTAGATTCCTATGGTGGTCGAGGCTCCCATGGCGGCGGCGCCTTTTCCGGAAAGGATCCTTCCAAGGTGGACAGATCATCCTCCTATATGGGGCGGTATGTTGCCAAAAATATTGTTGCCGCCGGTCTGGCAACCGAGGTGGAAGTGCAGGTGGCCTATGCCATCGGTATTTCCCAGCCGGTTTCGATCAATGTCAAAACCTTTGGCACCTGCAAGATATCCGATGACCTTTTGATTAAACTTATCGGCGAAGTCTTTGATCTTCGGCCCAAGGCTATAATTGCCCAGTTGGATCTCCTGCGGCCGATTTATAAGAGCACTGCCGCCTATGGTCATTTCGGTCGGGAATTGCCCGAGTTTACCTGGGAGCGAACCGATAAGGCCGAAGATTTGAAAAATGCGGCCGGGGTATAATACATGTTCAAGCGTT
>CAZURY010000170.1:3714-5192 GCA_964623145.1 uncultured Desulfobulbus sp.
TGAATTTGGGCACGAAAATATAACCTAAATCAATTTAGGTATAAACCTATTGGAGAAGTACACAAGATGAGTGATTACAAAGTCGCTGACATGAGCCTGGCCGATTGGGGTCGTAAGGAAACTGCTATTGCGGAAACCGAGATGCCGGGTCTCATGGCTCTTCGCGAGGAATATGGTAATACAAAACCACTGAAGGGAGCCCGGATTGCGGGTTGTCTGCACATGACCATCCAGACCGCTGTTTTGATGGAAACCCTGGTTGAGCTAGGCGCGGAATTGCGCTGGTCTTCCTGCAATATTTTTTCCACCCAGGATCATGCAGCGGCAGCCATGGCTGCCGCCGGCATCCCGACCTTTGCCTGGAAAGGTGAAAGTGAGGAGGAATTCTGGTGGTGTATTGATCAGACTATTTTCGGCCCTGACGGATGGCGGCCGAACATGCTCCTTGACGACGGCGGCGATCTGACGTTGGTCATGCATGAAAAATACCCGGAACTGCTGGCAGAGGTGCGTGGCATTTCCGAGGAAACCACCACCGGGGTGCACCGGCTCAATGAAATGGCCAGAGACGGCAAGCTGCTTACCCCGGCTTTTAACGTTAATGATTCGGTAACCAAATCCAAATTCGACAATCTGTATGGCTGCCGGGAATCACTTATTGACGGTATAAAACGGGCAACCGATGTGATGATTGCCGGTAAGATCGGCGTGGTCGTCGGCTATGGTGATGTGGGCAAGGGCTGTGCTCAGGCTCTGCGCGGTATGGGGGCAACAGTGCTGGTTACCGAGGTTGATCCGATATGTGCATTGCAGGCGGCCATGGAAGGGTATCGGGTTGTAACCATGGAGGAAGCTGCTCCTGTCGGCGATATTTTTGTCACCTGCACCGGTAACCTGAAAGTTATTACCAGGGCTCACATGGAGCAGATGAAGGATCAGGCCATTGTCTCCAATATTGGTCATTTTGATTCGGAAATTGATATTGCCGGCATTCGGGATCTGGAATGGGAAAATATTAAACCCCAGGTGGATCATGTTATTTTTCCCGATGGTAAACGGATAATTGTGCTGGCAGAGGGCCGGCTGGTCAACCTGGGTTGTGCCACCGGTCATCCGAGTTTTGTCATGTCCAACTCGTTTACCAACCAGGTACTGGCCCAGATTGAACTCTGGAAGCATTCGGAAAACTATGAACATCAGGTCTATTTTCTGCCAAAACATCTTGATGAAAAGGTTGCCCGTCTGCATTTGAAAAAAATCGGCGCCCATTTGACCGTTCTCAGTCCAAAGCAGGCCGAATATATCGGCGTGCCGGTTGAAGGACCGTATAAACCGGATTACTATCGGTATTAATGTTTTTTACAAAACATTTGTTTTTTACAAAAAATCATTGAAAAAAGCATTGTCTGATCCAAAAGGCACAGTGGCACCCCTGGTGTTCTGTGCCTTTTTTTGTTGCTGTCTGCTGCTTGATGGTT
>CAZURY010000171.1:0-5185 GCA_964623145.1 uncultured Desulfobulbus sp.
CCCGGAATTAACAGGCGCTATTGAAAATCTACTGGTTGCGGGTTAGTGCCTTACCTTCTTTACCGTGAATACCTTTGAAAGCAGCCGGGAACTGCAGTAATGCGGTATCCCGGCTGTTGCGGTTTTCAACTGCCGAGGTTCCAGGCCATAGTGATATTGAAATTGGTGTCCATTTTTTCCTTCTGAACATCGTATGGTATGTCCAGCTCAAAGTTCATGCTGGTTCTGTCATTGAGCGGAATCGTGTAATTGATGATAGGTTCCACGGTTTCAAATTTGAAATCATCCTTGGAGTCATCGGATGTGTAAAAACGCATGACAGGAGCTTCCAGTTCCAGGGACAGCTTACCGGGTCCAATCTCGTTGCTCCATTTGATGGTCGGCTCGACCTCGATTTCATACAAATCAAATTCATCGTGTTTAAGATAATCAATTTCAAGTTCAAATCCGATTTTGAAGTTTTTGCCAACTTTTGTATAGAATTTTGGAGTCAGTTCAGCAGCAAAATCGGTATCTTCGATGTCGTAGTACAGTTCATGCTTTAAGGTAAATTTTGATTTTTCGCCAAGTTTCCAGCTGTAGGCTGCTTCCCACTCCATCTCACCATCTATCCGCTCCGGAACAATGGGCAGGGTGTATTGCAGGTGGGGTGTATAGGCTACCATCTTTGTAAGCTAGTTTGGGCGAAACATCAGCTGCGTGTTCCCCTTGATCATCCCACTCATTGTCTTGCGCTATTGAGGCTGACCATCCGCCATAGGCGCTGGAGGCGGCAAAGGGTGTCAGTAGAGCGGCAACGACCAGGGTTCTGATCAGGTTATCATCCCATATTTTGTTCTTCATTTCTTCCTCCATACTTTAAGTTTTCAAATTACCATCTGCTTTTTACAGATTCGCTACTGTTTACATGTGGAGGATTACAAAAGGCTTAGGAATGCATTAATATATCGTTATTTTTTCCTATTAAAGATAGACAGGGGGGGCAAGTTCGCTTTTGACTCATTGTGTTAAAGGAGTCTATCCGAGAGAAATTTTCTGACCTGGTTAATCAACCGGAAATACCTGCATCGAAAATTTTGGCCCCTGACGCGGGCAAGGTTATTCTTGCAGCTTGTGGCTTCTACCGGGTTTCCAGGGAGGAAATGCTGGTGTCGAGAAGAGGTAATGAGAATCTGCCAAGGGATGTATCTGTTTACCTTGTTCGCCGTTTATGCCGTATGACGTTGCCGAGTGTCGGCAGCGAGTTCGGAATTGAAAACTACAGTACGGTGAGCAGTATAGTTCAGAGAGTTAAATCAAAAATTGAAAATGATAAACGATTGTTAAAAGAAATTCACATGATTATGAAAGAAGTGGTCAAAGGTCAAAAGCGGACTTGACACCTAATATTCTAAGGCGGGAAACCCGCAACCCAATAATGATTGCCTCAAAATTTTCTTGTTTTTTATGACAGGAATTCAGGAGTAAGGCACTAATTCATTACAGATAAGCCTTACCCGGCTCTCAAATCGGCAACACCCGCTTTACGAAAAGCGATATACGCAGGAAAAACCGCCAGCAGCAGGGCCAGGCTGAAAAAAGCGGCCACGTGCTGGTATTCATTCCAGCTAAAAAACACCCGCAGCGTAATATCCGTCTCTCGGGCGACCACAATTGCAAAAACCCGACTGCCCAAATACCCCAAAACCAGTCCGGCAAGAGAACCACTGCTGACCAGTATTGCCGTATAACTCCACATCACCGCAAAAATAAATCTCCCCGGTGCGCCTATGGCCCGCAGCAGGGCAAAGCGACGGGAAAAAAGACGGGCAAGAATAATCAGAGCGGAAAAAATACTCAAAGCAACCAATACTTCTGTCAGGTTGGAGAGCAACGACATGATCTTGCGAACATCTCCCAGTAATCCATGCAATTTTGCCAGTACCGTTCCCGGAAAAAACGCCATGGTTTTATCCGTTGTATACTCTGAGGCAAGGGCGTAGTTGGCCCATAATTTTTTCGCGTGGACGATAATTGCTGGAGTTCCCGGAAAATGCGTATAGTCAAAGGGCGGTCCCAATCGCTCATCGTGTGGAAGGTGACCACTTGTCAGGCCATGAACGGCCCATAACGCCTCCACGGGAGTAATTATGGCTTTATCCCAGGGGGTACCACTCCTTTCCATACGACCAACCACCTTGTATCTATAGTTATGGTCATGATGATGGTGATGATGTGTACCAGCGAGACGGCAACTTTTTCCTGTTTCATCAGCATCCGCCGTAATTTCATGATGTTCGTCCGAATCTATCTCATCTCCATGTTCATGTTGTTCATCCAAATCTGCCTCCTGTCCATGTCCATGGACAGGAATAAAAGTATCTCCGATAGAAAGATCAACCTTTGCTCCGATAACGACCTCGTGCGCCGTGGAAAACATACTGCCTTTGACCAGCTTACCCGCAAGGTAATGGACAAAATCAGCAGTTGAACCGATCACCGGAAAACCATGATATGAATCCCCGTAGGCTATCGGCGCCGCCAGATCCACTCGGGGATCCTCGGCAAGAGCTTTCAGTACCTTGCCGTCAAGGAGAGGGACATCCACTGGCTGCAGGTAGACAACTGCCATCAACATATCAATTTTGCTTCCCGGCGCACTGACAACAAGATCAAATTTCTCTGCCGCCCTGGCGCTTCCAGCCCGCAGAGCCTTTTCCTGGGCAAGGATAGCCGTCCCAACCCCTACAGAAATTGCAATCAGCAAAACAAACAGCAGGTTCAGCCAACGATACCTGACAAGAAGCGCAGAAACAAGTTGCCAAGGCCTATATCCCCGGATAACCCAATACCCCAGGAAAAGACCGGGCAACAGTAAAAAAAACAGGAGAATAGCATCCTGTAATCCGGTCGGGACAGACTGCCATATATCAATCATTTCCCTCTCCCTTCCAGGTTACTGGAACTCCCGGCAATGACTCCATCACGAAGTTCAACCACCCGATCCATACGTGCCAGGGCCTCCTGGTCATGGGAAACCATAAGCAAAGTTTTCCTTTCCTGCTCGGTACAACGGACAAGATCGTCCATAAGATGATTACGATTTTTCTGGTCCAGCGCCGCGGTAGGTTCATCCGCCAGGATAACTGATGGATTTCCCGCCAGGGCCCGGGCTACCGCCACTCTTTGTCTTTCGCCCCCGGAAAAACTCACGACCTTTCTCCCTGTTTTCGGCAGCCCAAATCGTTCCAGATAGAGTTCAGCTCTGTCTCGTATATCCTGCCGTTCGGAAAAAGGGACAAAGGAGGCTGCAAGAGAGGCATTTTCCAAGGCGCTCAGCTCTTCAAAGAGACACGGTTCCTGAAAGATCAGGCCTAAAAAACGATGTCTAAATTTATCTCGATCGCTTACAGACAGAGAAAGCAGATCCGTATTTCCCCAACATACACTTCCATAACGGGGTGCCACCAGCCCGCAAAGCGTGTAGAGGAAAGTCGATTTACCGGCTCCCGAAGGACCACGAATCCCAATTTTCTCCCCGGGATTCGCAGAAAAATATTTTATATCAAGAATAAGTTGGCTGCCATTGCCACTGACCACCACCTCCTCTACAGATAAACCCAACATTATCGCTTCCTCCTGTACACCGCATTGACCAGCCGAACCTGACTGACAAATCCCGTTTCCGGATCTGTAAAGGAGCCAAGCTTCAGCTTTCCCCTCGCCACAAGCCTGATATTATACGCCTCTACCTTGACAATCCTTTTGCAGTAAACAGCAACGATATCATCGGGCCAGTCGGCGTCTGTTTCACAAAATGGACAGACAGCCATGGGTCTCTGGGTAAGAACATAAAAGCGGGATTCCGCCTTTAGAGGAGGAGCCATAAAACCGGTTAACTCCACCATTTTATTCTCAAGAGAGCGGGCCAGATCAGAGAAAGAGAGGTCTTTATTATATAAATCCCGTATCTGAATAATGGATGAAGAAGCCCGGAGTCTGCTCGGTACAATGAGAAAACAACCGGAAGCAAGCAGACAGCCGACAAACGCCCGTCGGGTTATCGCCGACTTATTACACCTGGTTGGCTGTAGCCGGCTAATCTCACGAGAACGCAATGGTCTTTTTTGTGACTTCATCCTTTTGTGATTAACAGGATCATTTATTTTGGAGTTCTTTCACATTAGGCAGGATGACGGGCTGGAACGAAAAGACATTGTTACTTTGAGGATTAACATGCATCTTTACCCAGCTCGTTTCATTACTGCCAAAGGTCTGTACTCTGGTGAAATTCGGGGTTAATGTGCCATTTTTTTCAAACATGGCCTTGTCAACCTTAAAATAGTGCGAATCTCCGTGAATCAATACAACCTGGCCCTTAAAATTATGTGTTTCATCAACCAGGGTATTAAAAAAATCAGTAAAGCCGTTCTTTTCATCAAGTGATTTTAAAAAATCATCATAGCCACCATCACTCAATTCAAAGGGGAAATATATATCAGCCTGAATAAGCAGTGCGACTCCTGCCAGATTTTCATCCCTGGCGATTTTGAATGAATCTTTAAGCCATTCGATATTCCGTCTATTTCTTTCTATGTATTCAGTGGTGGCAGCGTCGCAATCTTTTTGCGCCCGGTTTGATTTCTTCTTGCACTGTTTTTCAGTTGCGACAAGGTTATTGTTGCTTCCTACGACATGAAGGGCGATAAACATTATTTCATTATAAATTAATCGACTGTTTTCGCTGAATTTTTCACCGAGAGCCCCTTGCCTCTTAACAGGCATTGGCTGTACACCCTGAGTTGTTGCTTTGCTAAAGAAAATTTTTCTTAAAAGAGATAATCGTTCAAGTGGGTCATAATTGCCGTTACTGATTCGATGACAGTCTGTCCATTCATTATCACCGAGGCTGTATAAGGTTGGTGAGTCTAACCTGTTTAAATAGCTCACCAGTCCTTCGCCTATAATGTTATCTTCACATCTGCTTCCACCATCTTTTGTGTCACCGTTAAATAATGTGAGTTGTACATTCTGTTGGTTGATGGAATCAACAGTGATACTTTTTTGAAAGCCTTTTTGAAAAGGCTCATTTGGCAAAAGAGCAACATCAAAACTTTTAGACAAGACGGCGGCACCGGAACTTGCCACCGACAATAGAAGAATGCTTAACATCGCGATTTGAGAACATATTTTCTTCATTTTTATT
>CAZURY010000172.1:0-5179 GCA_964623145.1 uncultured Desulfobulbus sp.
TTTTGTAATAGTTCACCACTATGGCAACATCGTTGAATTTTCCAAGAAACTGTAACAGTTCAGCAGTGCATCGGATGTGGTCGATCGTGGCTGGTTTGTCCATAGCCCGCTATGCGGCCGGCCGGGATCGGCCGCAGATGGCGTGCTGCTGAATTGAAACGAGGTTTTTTATATTGGCTCCCTTTATTGCTGCCATTCGTTTCCTGACGATATTTCCCCTGCCGGGAAAATATGGAACCGGTCAGGATGACCTGGCCGTCTCCATACCTTTTTTTCCCATTGTCGGCCTGGGGCTGGGGGTGATTGCCTGGGGATTGAGTTGGATTTTCCAGATTTTTTTTCCCCCCATGGTTACCGCAACATTGATGACCTGTGTGCTCTTTGTTTTTTCCGGTGGCTTTCATCTCGATGGTCTTGCCGACACGGCCGATGGTTTTTTCAGCGCCAGATCCCGGAAACGCATTCTTGAAATCATGCGTGATTCCCATGTGGGCGTCATGGGAGTGATTGCCCTTATTATGGTTGTACTGCTGAAATTTTCATCGCTGGCAACCCTTGATCGCGCAGGAGTCATGCGAGCCGTGTTATTGATGCCCATAGCCGGCAGGTGCGCCATTGTTATTTTCATGGCGCTGCTCCCTTATGCCAGACCCCGGGGAGGTCTGGCCACCCTTTTTTACAGCAACCGTTCCCGTTTGGCAGGTTTGTGGGCTTTTTTCTTTTTTACTGCGCTGTGTTTGATACTTTACGGCCTGCGGGCAATAGTGGTGGTTGCTTTTTTCTCGGTAACTGTTTTGCTCTTTGCCTGGTTGTGCAAAAAAATAATCAACGGAGCCACCGGTGATACTCTGGGCGCTGTATGCGAGCTGAGTGAAGCGGTGACAGCTTTGTCAGCCATCCTTGTATCCTGGAGCATCTGATGGAAGCACACGGTGGCAACATCATTCGTCTTGCTGAAAAATGCGGATGCAGGCAGGAGGATCTTCTTGACTTCAGCGCGAATATTAATCCCCTGGGACCGCCGCCCTTTTTACATACTCTTCTTACCCGGCATATTCCTGATCTGATTCACTATCCAGACCCTGCATGCACCCGGTTGACAAAAAGTATAGGAGATTTTTTTTCTCTGGATCATCGACAAATTGTTGCGGGTAACGGCACCTCTGAATTACTCTTTCAACTGCCGCCTCTTTTACAACCAAAACGGGCGCTCATCCCTGTCCCGGCCTATGTCGATTACGACAGGGCCTGCAACCGGGCAGGTATTGCCGTCGATTATTTTCCCTTAAGCCCCGAGTCCGCATTTCAGCCTGATCTTGATCAATTATCTTCCTGTGTAAAGCCTGGGGATCTTGTTATTCTGGGACAGCCCAACAATCCGACAGGCCGGCTGATTGATCGGGAACAACTTCTTGATTTGATTCACCTCCATCCTGACACTTTTTTTATCATTGATGAGGCCTTTGCCGGATTTGTTTCCTCATATACAAGCGTTGCCGGATGTGCCGACAATGTGATCGTTTTGTATTCTCTGACCAAAATTTTCGCTATTCCGGGCTTACGGCTTGGATTTCTTGCCGCCTCAAGCGAAATATGTTGCCGACTGCAGGAAAACAGTGCGCCCTGGCGGGTGAATACCCTGGCCCAGGTGGTCGGTGAGGCATGTCTGACTCCAAATAACAGGCGTTTGTTGAACTTTTCTCCACAAGACTATCTTGACCAAAGCTGCTGTCTGATTGCAAAAGAGCGTGCATATCTCCTGGACGGTCTGTCAAAATTAAACGATTTGCATGTATTTCCATCATCTGTTAATTATCTTCTTCTTCGATCCGATAATCCCGATTTTTCAGGTACATTGCTTGCCGAAATCCTGTTGAGAGATTATCAAATTTCCATTCGCCCCTGTACTAATTATCAAAATCTTGATCAGCGGTATTTCAGAATCGCAGTCAGAAGTAGAAGCGACAATAAACAGCTGCTGCCGGCCCTGCGACAGATTCTTCATTCCAGGGATATCTCCGGGAAAAGACAAAAAATCCAAAAGGCAGCAAGAAATGGTAAAAAACCTGCTTTAATGCTGCTTGGGACAGGGTCTGATGTCGGTAAGAGTGTACTTGTAGCCGCCCTTGGTCGTATTCTGCTTCAGGACGGGATACGGGTAGCGCCGTTTAAGGCGCAGAATATGTCGCTTAATTCCTATGTTACCAGGGATGGCGCTGAAATGGGTCGGGCCCAGGTTGTCCAGGCCCAGGCCTGTCGACTTGATCCTGATGTGCGCATGAATCCTATCCTGCTTAAACCAAGTTCCGATGTCGGCAGTCAGGTCATTGTTCTGGGAAAACCGGTCGGCAACATGATGGTCCGGGAATATGTGCAATATAAGGAAACAGTGTGGCAGGTCGTCTGCAAGGCCTACGACAGTCTTGCAGACGAATATCAGGTCATGCTTCTGGAAGGGGCCGGTAGTCCGGGTGAGGTCAACCTGAAGTCCCACGATATAGTCAATACCCGGATGGCCCGGTATGCAGAGGCCGCAGCGGTGCTGGTCGGTGACATCGACCGTGGCGGTGTCTATGCCTCATTCATCGGCCATTTTGGTGTCATGGAAGATTGGGAGCGCAGATTACTGGCCGGGTTTGTGGTCAATCGTTTCCGGGGGGATGCCCGCCTGCTCGCTGATGCCCATGATTATCTACAGGCAGCTACGGGAAAATCAGTCTTTGGAGTAATAGAGTTTATACCGGAACTGGGGCTGCCCCAGGAGGATTCGGTAGGTTTTAAGGCGGGTATTTTTCGCAGTCCAAAACCCACGGAGGACCATGTTGAGGTCATTCTCATTGATCTGCCCCATATATCAAATTTTACCGATATTGAACCCCTGTTGATGGAAGCTGATGTACACGTCCGCATCGTCTCAGACGTTCGTGATTTCGGCGAACCTGATGCCGTGATTATTCCCGGGAGTAAAAATGTGCCGGCTGATCTCAATTTTCTTCGTGCCTCCGGTTTTGATCATGCAATTCATGATGCAGCCGGCAGTGGTATTGAAATTGTCGGTATTTGTGGCGGATTTCAAATCCTTGGCCGCAGGCTGACGGATCCGCATGGTCTGGAAACCAGTAGTGGCGCTTCATGCCGGGGGCTTGGTTTGCTGGATATGGAAACCGAGCTGGCTGCTGAAAAAACCCTTATACGAAAACAGGGCCTCCACCTGACATCAGGTTGCAGTGTCCACGGATATGAAATTCACCACGGTATAAGCAGAGGAACAGGCAAAGATGTTTTAAAATTCACGGACGGTACCGTATGCGGTTTAAGCAATGGCAAATATCTTTGGGGCACATATCTACATGGCATCTTTGATGCCGATGGATTTCGTCGCTGGTGGATCAATCGCCTGCGCCTTAAAAAAGGACTAAAAACCCTGCAAGGCGCCGGGGCAATATATGATCTGGAACCGGCTCTGGACCGGCTGGCGGACCTGGTTCGCGATCAGCTTGACATGGACGCGGTTTATCACCTGCTGGGGTTATGAAGTCGTGTGGACACCTTTTTTGTTTCCTGCTGACTTTGGCATGACGGCAGCGAGTTTGCTTCCCGGTTTCTGGCTTGCGCTTATTTTGGATTTCCTCTTTGGTGATCCGCCCCGGATGCCCCATCCTGTCACAATGATTGCCGGATTAGCCGGTAAACTGGAATCATTTTTCAAAAGAACAATTTCGTCTTCCCAAAAAGCAGGATTCTTAACCGTTGTCCTCACTCTTGCGGGAACCGGAACTACAGTTATCCTGTTGCTGGCAGGTCTATGGGCCATATCACAGGCAACGCTGTTCATAGGTTCCGTTGTTCTTCTCTACACGACAATCGCCCTGCGTAGTCTTTGTCAGCATGCCCTGGCCGTTTATCATGCCATCCCCGAAAAAGAGGGAGATGGTACAACGCTTGATTCAGCGCGTTGGCGCGTCGGCAGGATTGTCGGCCGGGATACGACCCTGCTCGATTTGGAAGGTATCATCAGGGCCTGCGTGGAAAGTGTGGCGGAAAATATGTCCGATGGTGTTGTTGCTCCGCTTTTTTATGCATTTTCCGGGGCATTGTTTTGCGCTCTTATTGGTTTTGGTCAGTTGGCGCTGCCCGTGGCTGCACTGACGGCAACGTTGTATAAAGCCATCAATACCATGGATTCAATGTTTGGTTATAAAAATGAGCAGTATTTAGAGTTTGGCCGCTTTGCGGCCAGGCTTGACGATCTTGCTAATTATATCCCTGCCAGGATATCAGGACTTTCCCTGGTTATTGTTGCTTATCTTGCCGATATATTATTTCAAACGCCATCCCGGTCCGTCTCGGTCTGGAAGATTCTCTGCCGGGATCATGGAAATCATAGCAGCCCCAATGGTGGCTGGCCCGAGGCTGCCATGGCCGGAGCCCTGGGCTTCCAACTCGGCGGTCCCGGCAGGTATTTCGGTGAAATTATTCAAAAGCCTTTTCTCGGCGATGCCATCGTGCAACCTGCCGGTAGACATATCGTTTACGCTGTATGGTTGATGGTTGGCGGCTCCATGGTATGTTGTTTTATTTTTTCCATTGGTTATTTTTTTTGTGTCTAAAAGTTTTTGTACGAAAAACAAACAAAGTATAAAAAATTGAACTTTTTATTGTTCTACCCTTGACAGGCATACTATTTATTGATAAAAGTCAACCAGAGTATAAAATTCATTTTATAATGTTCTGATTATAGAGATTGTGCCATGAAAATTTTTTCAGCACTCGTTTGTGTCTTTTGTCTTTGTCTGCCGGTCGGTTTTGGCTGGGCAGGTGTTCCGCAAGGGTCAGAAGTGGTTGCTGCGCAAACCGAATGTCAATCAGATCTCAGCGCCCTGACTCCTGAAGAACTGAAATGGTATAAAACCTTTCAGGAAGGGACCTTCTTAATTGCCGGTTGGAAAGACATTAGCAGGGAAATACTTGCCAATACACCTGAAAAGTTAAGAGAGCATCAGCGGGCACGCCTGGAGCAACTCGGGTGCAAAATCGGCATGGAGTGGAGCAGGGAAAATGCCGTACGCAAGGTTGACAACAAAATGCTCAAGCAGTGGGGTGACGCTTTAAAAAAGGCGGCTAAAAATGATCCGGAACATTTACCCAAGGTTATTGCATCCATTGATCGCCAACTTGA
>CAZURY010000173.1:0-3703 GCA_964623145.1 uncultured Desulfobulbus sp.
TTGGTTAAACCGGATGGAAGGAACCTCTTTTCATCCGGTTTATTCATTTCCGGTCTATGAAGGGGCATTCTCTTTCCGTTGACTTTATTGGAATTTTATTGATATCTTTTTTGTCTACATGTTCGCACAAAAAAGCGTTTAGCTGCTTTTTCCGTGATTATGTCTGTCGTTTTTTTTTGTTTGTGCCGTTAATTTAATGAGATAGGAGTTGGTAATGAAACGTTTGCTCAGTTGTACCGGTGTGCTTATGGTTGTTGTTTTTCTTGCAGTGTCTATGTCGACTGCCGGTACGGTTCTTGCCGCCGATGCAAAAATCGGCGTCATAAATATGAAGAAAGTGCTGGCAAACTCTACGGCCGGCAAGAATGCTCAGAAGGTTTTGGAAAAAAAGATGAATGAGCTCCGGGCAAAGTTTAAAAAAGATGAAGATGCATTGCTTGCCCTGCAGAAAGAGATAGAAAAAAAGAGTTCAGCCTGGAGTGATCAGGTTAAGCAGCAGAAGGCTATAGAGTTTCAAAAGAAACGTCGTGATCTTGGCGCCAAACAGGAAGATGCAAATCTTGAGCTGAAACAGCTCCGGGAAAAACATCTCACCCCGATTCTTAAAAAACTGGAGAAGGTGGTCAAGGCCGAAGCCAAAAAAGGCGGCTATACGATCGTTCTTCCCAATACTGCTGTTCTGTACAGGGACAAAAGTGCGGATATGACAACTGTAATAACCAATGCCCTGAATAAGGCTATGAAGAAATAATTTGGTTGAACAGGCCGTGGTCGGAGTTCTGTTGTGAATCCGCTTGAGTTTGTCGCCCTGACACCAAAAAGCAACTGCGGTCAGTGCGGACATCCAACCTGTCTTGCCTTTGGTGTTGCAGTGACCAAAGGAGGCGCTGCCGCCACGGCCTGTCCTTTTGTGGATATCGAGGCCCTTCCTGCCGAACTTGGCCGGACTGACACGGGAAAGGGGTTGGCAGCGGTTGATCGAGGGCAGGAAGAGCGGGACATGGCCCTGGTCACCCATCTCAAGTCCAAGATCCGGACGCTGGATTTTTCCGGTCTGGCCGCCCGCCTTGGCGCTGTCTGGTCAGCTGAGAATCCCGATGAACTCCGTTTTCATTATCTTGGTCGTCCGGTAGTGCTTGACCGCCTGCGTCTTGAGGTCGATGGCCGGGATCTTGTTGACCCCAGGGATCAAATTCTTATCTACAACTACGTTGCCTTTGGTGGTGGAAATCCTCCGGACGGTACCTGGGTCGGCATGGAAAGCCTGCCCAACTCCATCTCCAAGGTCCGCACCTTGTCCACATATTGTGAAGAGCGTCTCAGTACCCGTTTTTCCGGTCGGGCGCCGGCTTTTGAAGAACTGTGTCAACAGGTGGGCGGTTTTCCCGGAGCGTCGGAACAGAGCGCTGACGTGGGCATGGTCATCCCCGTGCTACCCTTTGTGCCGCTTTATGTTCTTTTTTGGGACGAAGAACCCCAGGACGGTTTTGAGGCCAGGGTCAAGGTGTTGTTTGATCATCGGGTGATGGATTTTCTCGATCTTGAATCTCTGGTATTTGCGGCCGAGCGGTTGGCCGACCGATTGGCGGAATTGGATGGTCATGAAGAGTAAACATCTGCAGCAGATTCCGACACGATTTAAGGATGCAAAAATTCTGGTGATCGGCGATGTTATTGTTGATCATTTCGTCTGGGGTACTGTTTCCAGGATATCTCCTGAGGCGCCTGTCCCTGTGGTCAATGTGGGCAGGGAAGAGCTGCTTCTGGGCGGCAGCGCCAATGTACTGCGCAATATTGTCTCTCTCGGCGGCAGCGGCGCCCTGTGTGGAATGATTGGTTCCGATACCATGGGCGGAGAGCTTCTTCGCCTCATGGAGGAGCTGCCCGCATCCATCGATGGTCTGGTTGCTTCGAACCGACCAACCACGGTAAAAACCCGTGTCGTCGCCCAGGGGCAGCAGGTTGTGCGGTTTGACCGTGAAGAAACAGGGGTCCCCTCCCGTCAGACGTTGGGGCGTCTGCTGGACTATCTTGAAGAACACCTCGCTGATTTTGATGCGGTCATTGTGTCGGATTATGCCAAGGGCATGATCAACGAAGACCTGATGATCCGGCTTCACTCTCTAATGGCGGATATTCGTCACCGTCAGCAACGACAGTTTCCCCTGGTTGTTGACCCGAAACCTTCGAATATGCATCGTTTTGTGGGTTCAACCATTGTAACCCCCAACCATCATGAGGCGGAGATCATCAGTGGTATGGCAATTACTGATGAGCAAAGCCTTTCTGTTGCCGCAAGGCAGATTCGTGAACAGATTGACTGCAGTTCTGTTCTTATCACCCGGGGGGAGGCCGGTATGGCGCTCTGGCAGGAGGATGAAACCCTGGTGACAATCCCGACAACAGCAAAAGAGGTCTATGATGTCACCGGCGCCGGCGACACTGTGGCTGCCACCCTTGCCCTTGGGCTTGCCGTCGGCTGCTCCACAAAAGACGCCGCCGTGCTGGCCAATTATGCGGCAGGTATCGTTGTCGGTAAGGTGGGCACGGCCTGTGTCGGCAGTCCTGAACTGCAGGCAACACTAAAGCGATTACAACGGAGTTTATAGATGCGGCCACGAAGTATGACGGGCTTTGGACGGGGTGAAGCGCATGTTGACGGCCGAACCTGGACGGTGGAAATAAAGACCGTTAATCATAGGTTTTTAGACCAGCGCATTATTCTGCCCAGAAGCGTCAGCGGCCTGGAAGACAGGGTAAAGAAAATGGTTGCCGCCCGCCTTGACCGGGGCCGGGTTGAGGTGAATATCGGTCTGCATGGTGATGCCTCAGAGGCTGTACGGCTACAGGTCAATATGGGACTTGCCCGGCAGTATCACGACTGCCTGCAGGAAATTGCCGGTGAATTTGGCCTTGCCGGTGAGATTGGGGTCTCAGACATGCTCGGGTTGCGTGACTTGATAAGCCATCAGGAAGAGGGGCTTAACCTGGATCAGGAATGGACAGCTCTTGAAGTTGCGCTTACGAGCGCTCTTTACGAGTGTGACCGGATGCGGGAGCAGGAAGGGCGGGCGCTGAAGGAAGATCTGCTCCAGAGGCTGCAAAGTTTCACATATCTTGTGAAGAAAATAGAAAATGATATTCCGGAAATTGTGCAGATTCGTCAGCAGGAGTTGAGGGCGCGGATAGAGAAGCTGCTTGGTGAAGTTGACCTTGATCCTGCCCGCCTTGCTCAGGAGGCTGCATATATGGCGGATAAGGCGGATGTGACCGAGGAGATCGTCCGTCTAGGCAGTCATGTTGAACAGTTTGAAAATTTTCTTGACAGTGATGAACCTGTCGGGCGACGGCTGGATTTTCTGCTGCAGGAGTTTTTACGGGAGGTCAATACCCTGGCGTCAAAGATAAGTAATGGTTCTATTGCCCATCTCGGCGTGGAAATGAAAAACGAAATAGAGAAACTTCGCGAACAGGTACAGAATATTGAGTAAGTTTTCGGGGTTGCGAAAGGCTACTTTTGATAGAATGCGAGACACTCAATTTAGGATACGGTTTATTTGGTTGCGGGTGATACCAGCCTTAACTTCTTATTCCTCATTTGTTGTCATAAAGAACAAGAAATTTTTCAGGAACACTGTAGCCCGTTCCTGTGGATGACAGGCGCTTGTTGCACCTGAGACGATTATCGCGCGCAGATAAGCGA
>CAZURY010000173.1:3803-5169 GCA_964623145.1 uncultured Desulfobulbus sp.
GTTCGAAATTCGATATTCGCAAGTATGTTGGGTTGCAGTCTAATCATTATCCGGGAGGATGAATCGTGAAAACCATTATTTTGTTTATTGCGTGTTTTTTTCTTGCTGCCTCTGCCATTGCGGCCGATGGCGGTCTTGTTCGACTGCAGAGTAAGGATGGAGTAAAAAACACTGCCCAGCGACTGGAAAAGGCGCTGCAGGCCAAGGGATTACGTATTTTCACCCGAATTGACCACCAGAAGGGCGCGGCTTCGGTGGAGAAAAAATTACGGCCGACCGAGGTGTTTATTTTTGGGAATCCCAAGGCGGGAACGCCTCTTATGCAGTGCAAACAGACAGTTGCCATAGATCTGCCGCAAAAGATGTTGATCTATGAGGATGAGCAGGGAAAAACATGGATTGTGTATAATGATCCTGCCTACCTGGCATCAAGGCATGGCCTTGGAGATTGTGGTGCCAAGGTTATAAGAAAAATAACCGGTATCCTGTCTGCAGTTTCCACGGCAGCGGCAGGGAAATAATTATCGCCCCATGGAAACCAGACTGATCAATGTCGGTTTTGGCAATGCGGTCAAGGTGAACCGAATTCTGGCCGTTGTCAACCCTGGTTCGTCGCCTATAAGAAAGCTCAAGGATGAAGCGCGTCGGGAAAAAAAATTGATCGACGTGACTGAAGGGAGGCGCACCAGGGCAATTTTATTGCTTGATTCCGGGCATCTGGTCCTTTCCTCGGTGCAACCGGAAACCATTTCCCAGAGGCTTGCGCAACTGGAAGAGGAACAGCATAATCCGGCATCTCTGCTTCTGCGGACAGGAGAAAAAGATGGCTGAAGGAATGTTGATAGTCCTGTCCGCGCCCTCCGGCTGCGGTAAAACCACCCTGTTGAAAAGGGTGATGGCCGATCTGCCGGGCCTGGTTTTTTCCGTATCCCATACGACCCGTGCGCCGCGCAGGGGCGAACAGAATGGCCGGGATTATTTTTTTGTAAGCCGGGAGGAATTTGTCGCCATTCGGGATCGGCAACCTTCCGGTTTCCTGGAATGGGCAGAGGTGCATGGTAATCTATACGGGACGAGCAGGGACGAAGTTCTTCGTCTTCAATCCGCCGGGTTTGATGTGATTCTTGATATCGACGT
This sequence comes from uncultured Desulfobulbus sp., assembly GCA_964623145.1. Lineage (GTDB taxonomy): Bacteria > Desulfobacterota > Desulfobulbia > Desulfobulbales > Desulfobulbaceae > DRLX01. Next base: position 4,941 of record CAZURY010000173.1, read on the forward strand.
TCAGGGGGCGGCCCAGGTACGGGCGACCTCCGAGCCGGTGACAATTTTTGTTGCCCCCCCCTCGTTGGATGAACTGGCCCGTCGTCTGCGCGGTCGTGGTACTGAAGATGAAAAATCCATTGCTCGCAGGCTTGCCGGCGCCGGTCTTGAGATGCAGGCCGCCGCAGAATATCAATACCTGATTGTTAATGATGAGCTTGATGAGGCTGTTGAAAGCCTTCGCTGCGTA
>CAZURY010000174.1:0-5159 GCA_964623145.1 uncultured Desulfobulbus sp.
CTGTTTCATCCTTTGTTGTGCCCGCTCCTGTGGGCTTGCGGATTTACTCGCGCCCTTTAGGGGCTGTTAAGAACTAACTATAACAATCTTACTTGTTGTTTTGCCCATTTCCCGTGTTGCGAAAACAGTTACATAACTGATACTATGCGTCTGTTTCCGCGCCTTGGAAATGAACAAAACACCGGCGTAATCTTGTCACATTTATGTCATAACAGACCCCTTGTCGTTTTCCATAAGATGAATAAGGATGGAGCGCCGTTCGGGTTTGAACTGCCTGTGGGACGTATTGGATTTTTCCAGCATGATCTTTGATGCACGCACCGAATCCGAATCTTTGTATTTATCTGAAAGATAGACAATCTCACGTATACCTGACTGAATAATTACCTTTGTGCATTCATTGCAGGGAAACAGGGCGACATAGATACGGCAATCCCGAAGATCATAGGAAATTGTGTTGAGAACAGCATTTAATTCTGCGTGGCAGACATAGGGATACTTGGTGTCAAGGTAATTGCCCTCGCGTGCCCAGGGAAGATCATCATCGGAGCAGCCCCAGGGAAAACCGTTGTAGCCGACGCCGACAATTTTATTTTGTGCATTGGCCACACACGCCCCGACCTGCGTATTGGGATCCTTTGATCGCAGGCCGGAAAGCAGAGCAACAGCCATAAAGTATTCGTCCCATGAAAGATAATCCGTGCGTTTTCCGGTCATTTCAGCGCTCCTGTCCCGGAGGGTTGTTTTTTTGCGCACGGCGTCTTTTCCGCCAGTCATCAGCGCCAATACACTTGTCAATAAAGTTTCGGATTGCCTGAAAATAAAGCCGGCCACCTACCAGGATGAGGGAATTATGATCGGCGCCGGGGATGATCTGCAATTCTTTGGACCTGGCACCGCACGCAGCCATCAGTTTTTCAGCCTGAGCAAGCGGTATCAGCTGATCATCACGACCGTGCAGAATAAAGGTGGGCTTGGTTACCCTGGTAATTTTCTCTTTATTTTGAAATCCTATTTCTTCGGTAATTCCGCGACCATCGGGGTCAAGTCCGAGTATGCGTGCCAATGGGATTGTTTCCGCAAATCCTGAATCAAGAATCAATCCGCTGATCTCGTCATTATACAGAGCCGCCACATCGATGGCGCAGGCGCTTCCAAGGGAACGGCCCATGAGAAAAATCGGCCCTGAATAGCCATCGCTTAGCAGTCTATGGCGCAGCTGCCGGTAAAGTGTACGGCCGTCGGTCAGCAGGCTGGTTGCTGTGGGAGATCCTGTACTCCATCCATATCCACGGTAATCGGTTACGAGAAAATTTAAAGCAAGCCGCTGATATTCAGGCCCGATTGGATCATAATCACTCACAATTTCACCATTGCCGTGAAAAAAGAGGATCACAGGGTTTTTTTTGTCACTGGCGAACAGGCGGCAACCAATTGTTATTTCGGGGCTGACTGTCACATCGATATCAAGGGCGCCGGGGGGTGGGACAGTTCTGGCGCAGGCCCGGGGAAAAAAGAGAACCTGGAGGATATCTGGTTGGTCAAGTATGTCAACTCTATGTGATTCCATATTTTTTTGGGTTGGGATTACCGCTTCTGATAAAAAGGGAAAATAGTCACCGGCCTTCGGATAGCAGCAAGACCGGAAGAATAATCGTTCAAGCTTCAGGTTATCCTGCTGCCTGGGAACCAAGGATGCTGGTCAATCGTTCAGGTGAAATATTACCGCCGCTGACCACCAGCGCAATTTTTTTGCCTTGCAGGGATTGTGACAATGAAAGAGCTGCTGCCATTGATGCCGCTCCAGCCTCTTCCACCAGGTTATGACTGTGCCTGAGCAGCAGCCGGACAGCCTCTTCAAGAGCGGTGTCTTCCACCAGGACAAAGTCGTCAAGGTATTTTGCCATGATTGCCTGGGTGTTGGCAAAGGAAATACGGGTGGCCAGTCCTTCAGCTATGGTCTTCATTCCGGCCTCAACAGGTTTTCCCTGCAGCCAGCTTTGCTGTTGAGTTGGAGCCTGGGCAGACTGGACACCGATTACCTTGATTTTCGGATTGAGTGATTTGGCAACAACGGCGGTTCCGCAGACGCCGCTGCCTGCGCCTACCGGTACGATGATTACATCCACATCAGGCAGCTCTTCCAGGATTTCCAGACCATAGGTCCCCACACCGTGGATCAGAAGTTCGTCGGTCGGGCCGACAAAGGTTCCTTCCCGGTCGCCGGCCACCTGTTCAATCCATAGCCGGGCGCTGTCAAAATCCGGGCCATGAAAAACAACCTCAGCCCCCAGCCCTTCCATGGCGGCAACTTTGCCCGGGTTGGCACCCTCCGGCACAGCTATTGTAGCTTTGACGCCATGGGCACGGGCGGCAAAAGCAATGGATTGACCGTGGTTGCCGGTGGAGGCAGTGAACAGGCCGCCCTGTTTTTGCTGCTTGCTCAGATTGGCAACCAGGTTGAGGCCACCTCTGACTTTAAAGGCGCCGACCGGCTGATGATTTTCATGTTTAAGGAAAACCCGGGCGCCGACAAGTTCACTCAGGCCTTGATATTGATAAAGCGGGGTAGGGCGCAGATGGGCGTATACATGTGGCCTTGCCTTATATATATCGTGGATTGTTGTGGATACGGTTGTCATTGATGGCTGTTTTGCGTCGTTTTTTTGACAGTCCCAGGAGCTGCGTGGTCTGGACGGAAATCTCTTCAATGGACCTGCCTTCGGTATTAATGGTTTTAATGGAATGCTGCAGGCAGAGCTGTTCTGCCTGGCTTACTTCATTTGCACAGGTTGCAAGCTTTGCATATTGACTTTCCGGATACCGTTTTTCCCGAAGTTTGTGCAGGTAGCCCGGTGAGGTAGTCAGGCCGACTGTTCGTCTGCGGTTTCGTACAATATCAACGGGAAGTTCATATTGGCTTAAATGGTCGGCAGTAAGCGGGAAATTAGCCACCTTGTATCCCATGTGGGTGGCCAGGTAGACACTTACCGGGGTTTTTCCTGATCGGGAAACACCGATGAGTATGATGTCGGCTGCATCATACCCGCTGGTTTTTTTTCCATCATCATGCTCAATGGTGTAATGGATAGCTTCAACCCGCTGGTCAATCTGCGATTCATCCCCATGACGAAAATAGCCCGGTTCCCTCAAAGCCTTGGCTTCAAGCGCGATTTCCAGTCCGTTAAGAAAGCCGCCGTAGAGATCAAATACTTCCACCTCGGCCACGTCAAATACCACTCTTACCTCTTTGTCCATGATGGTGCAGAATACCAGGGGCTGGAGAACACTCGACTGGGTGCGAATATGCTGTAAGGCTTTTTTCGCATCATGTACAGTGCGGACAAAGGGGATTTTTTCCTCGTTAAAATTAATCTCCGGAAACTGGCATAAAAGAGACTTGCCCATCTCTTCTGTCAGTATTGCCGTTGAATCAGATACATAATATACATCTTTAACTTTCCACATCATCACATTGACCCCTGGTCTCGTTTATGACAGAACAGGCAGCGGTATTTAGGTGGATGATCTTCGGGCAGGGGGGCAACCCCATCGGGTGAATGACATTTGCCGCAGTGTTGCTCTGCTTCTTTTTTCTTCATATGCAGAAACGGTGCATGGTTGTCATCATTGGGCAGGTGTGCCGTGCTTTCCGGGGGGGCGCTCCAGAGAAAAATTAACAGAGCTGCACAGACTGCAACAAACAGGATGTTATAGATAACTATTTTATTCTTATTTTTTTGCATGGATCAATTTGAAAGTAGATTCTAAATTTAGGTAGATATATGGAGATCAAACCTAACCCGGATAAATCGGAAAATTCGAAATAAGAAACAAATTCGAAACAATATCAAATAACCATAGAGAGTGAGTACCTTACTCCTCATTTGCTGCCTTAAAAAACAAAAATTTTTCAGGCTCACTGCAGGGACGCACTCTAGTTCTGCGGTTCGAAATTCGATATTAGCAGTTATGTTGGGTTGCGGGTGCACCCGACTTAGGTAAAAATATGTCCCTTAAGCAGAGTGCGCTGATTTTCATCCTGCCATTTCAAGGGTGTGAAAATCTATAATTTTTAACCGCAGGAGCAGGACAAGCCATTCCATGAGCACACTGCACAGCAGGGGATGTTTTGCCGACAGTCGGATTACCATCCTGTGTTGTTTTTGTTTACGTACCATGTTTGCTATTTCCGAAGCCGGATAGGTGGGATCAAGTATTTTTTTCGCCACAGCTTCACCCGAAACAATGGCCGGGTAAATTCCCTCGCCGGTCAGACCGGAGGCCAGGCCTGCCGCGTCTCCCACTAGAAAGGTATTGTTAAAAAAACACCCCTGATAATCAGAGTTGACCAGGGCTGCTTTTGCCGGTTCTCTGCTTAGATCATATCCCTGTGCTGCCGCCCAGGTCAACAACCGTTTTTTAAGGACGGCGGCGGAAAAATTCTTCAGATCACAAAAGGCGCCTATTGAAATAACATCTTTATGTGGAAATATCCAGCCATAGCCGTACCCGAAAAGACGGGTGTTCAGATGCCATTCCATTTTCGGGTAATGGCCGGCAAGCATGTAATTAATACCGACTCCAACCTGATTGGTTGGTATTCCAATAAACTTACGGACCATGGAGGAAGAACCATCGGCGCCGATCAGATGTTTCCACCCTATGCGACATCTGGACCCGGAAGCAGTGTCAACCACCACATGATCAGCTGCAATAGTGCGGACTCTTGTTCCCGTTATGATTTCAGCGCCGGCGTTTGCAGCCGTTTTTGTCATCCATTGCCCCAGGGTTTTTCGGCTTATGGTGGCAATGATGGGATTTTTCTCACGAACCCGGATATGCTGCAGGTGAGTATGAATGTACTGGTCACAAAAAGCGCCTTCCAGGAGCGTGTCCGGAACGTGGCCCAGAAGTCCGCTCCAGGTAATGCCGCCGGCGCAAACCTTGGGTCCTATAACTTTTTTCTTTTCAATAACCAGAACTTCCCGGCCGCTCCGGGCCAGTTTAGTTGCACAGGCAAGCCCGCCCGGCCCGGCGCCGAGGATGAGATTTTCAACCCTGTCTTTCAATGCATTTCTCCATATTGCATGGCCTCAGACTCTTTTACTTGGCATATGCTCATGCTTAACCCGGATATCCCCTGACCACTTACCTTT
>CAZURY010000175.1:0-5091 GCA_964623145.1 uncultured Desulfobulbus sp.
AAATTGACCAGCAGTACCGGTTACTCGTTAAGAAATTTGCGGGGATCAGTTATCTCACCGGTCACGGCTGCAGCCGCAGCACTAAACGGACTCATCAGATGTACCATTCCTCCTTTGCCCATTCGACCGTTAAAATTACGATTGGTTGTTGAGGCGCACACCTCTCCCTCGGCCAAAACGCCACTGCTCATACCAAGACAAGCTCCGCAGGTGGGATTAAGAACACAAAATCCACTATCCATAAATATCTTGATCAATCCCTCATCCAGAGCCTGGGAATAGATGGCAGGTGTGGCCGGGGTAAGGATGCCGCGCACGCTGTCGGCAATGGTTCGCCCCTTCAAAACAGCGGCAGCGGCGCGTATATCTTCTATACGGCCATTGGTGCAGGAACCGATGTACACCTGATCCACGGGCGCGCCTGCCAGCTCGGAGATATCCTTTACCTGGTCGGGTTTGTAATCATAGGTAACCTGAGGTGATAACCTGCTTACATCAATATGAAGCGTTTGTTCATAAACAGCATCGTCATCCGAGTGCCACTTGCTAAAATCATTGATCGCACTATCAAGGGAATCATACTCCCCCTGAATAAACGGCCAGAGGTATTCAGCCGTCACTTGATCCGGTAAACAGATACCGGATGTGGCACCGGCCTCAACCGACATGTTGCAGAGGGTCATCCGGGATGACATATCCATGGAGTCTATCACCGGACCAACAAACTCCATGATGAGGTCTGTGGCGCCGTTGACGGTCAGCTGCTTAATAATATTAAGAATAATATCCTTGGCAGTTACGCCTTTCTGCATTTCTCCATCCACCTCGATCTTCATGGAACGCGGTTTTCTAAAGGCGCAGACGCCTTTTAAGATGCCGACCTCAAGATCAGTGGTGCCGATGCCTGCGGCAAAGGCGCCAAATGCACCATGGGTACAGGTGTGGGAATCACCCATGATGACGGTGTAGCCGGGACGGATAAAACCTTTTTCCGGGAAAAGCGCATGACAGACGCCGTTTCTCCCAATATCAAAAAAATCCTTGATGGCATGCCTGCGCGCCCAGTCCCGCATAATTTTAGCCTGGGTTGCGGTTTTTGAGTCCTTGGGCGGAGTGACGTGATCGATAACAGCCTTGATCTTGTCAGGATCAAAAACCCGATCCATTCCCTTGTCCATCAGGTCAACAATGGCAATGGGAGTGGTGATCTCGTGACACATAACAACGTCTATTCCAAGCACCATATTATCAGGTGTCGGGGTATCGCGCAGATGGGCTGCAAATATTTTTTCGGCAATGGTTCTGCCCATGATAACCTCCATAGATTGGTCTGAAAACGATCAGGGTTGCGGGCTGGAGTCGGGTTTTTGTATCACCTGTAATATTTTCAATGACAAAGGTTTTCGATTATGCTAACCCCGAGTCCATGATGCATTATTTTTGTTCTTTTACCCTCAAATTCATGCCCATGCAATATTATCTTTTCATTCTTGTATCCCTGCTCCTGCCGGCGCCTGGTCAGTTGTTGGCAGCACACGGAGTTTCCATTGACGGCAACCTGAAATATCCATCCTCTTTTACCCATTTTTCCTATACTTCAACGGAGGCGGTAAAGGGCGGTCGTCTGGTGCTGCATGATCTTGGCGGTTTTGATAAAATGAATCCCTTCACCCTCAAAGGAACCCCGCCTTTTGGCCTGGATACCTTTGTTTTTGAAACCCTTGCCGTGCCGAGCCTTGATGAACCTTTTGCCGAATATGGTCTGATTGCAAGCGACATCAGCCTTGCAAAGGATAAGAAATCCGTCACGTTCACCATTGACCCACGAGCCAGATTTTCCGACGGCACGCTGGTGACCGTGCAGGATGTTAAATATTCCCTGGACATTCTTAAATCCGCCCGGGCACATCCCTCCTACCAGATCTATCTCCAGGATATTGCAGGCGCTGAGATTCTGGACAGCAGAAGGATACGGTTTCATTTTTCAAGACCGAACCGCGAGTTACATCTTATTGCTGCCCAGTTGCCCATTTTGAATAAATCTTTTTATGAAAAAAACGGTTTTGATCCATCAGACCGAAAAAAGGTGCTGCAGCCGCCGATAGGTTCCGGTCCCTACACCATAAGTAAAATCAATCCGGGCAAATCCATTACTTATAGCAGAAATAAAAAGTATTGGGCCCAAAATCTCCCTGTGCGCCGGGGAATGTTTAATTTTGATACCATTACCATCAAATATTTCAAGGATCAGGTAATCAGCGTCGAGGCATTCAAGGCCGGTGAATTTGATTTCATGAATGTCAATATCGCCAAGCAATGGCAGCGGGACATGAAAGGCCCCCGCTTTGATAATGGTGAACTGGTTAAGAAACGATTCCCCCATAAAAATGACGCCGGCATGCAGGGTTTTGTCTTTAATACCAGAAAAAAGATTTTCAGCAATCCCATGGTCCGCCAGGCAATCGGCCTTGCCTTTGATTTTGAATGGACCAATACAACCCTGTTTTTTAATCAGTATGTGCGCTGCAATTCCTATTTTTCCAACTCCTATCTGGCTGCAACCGGAATACCGCAAGGGGAAGAACTTGCCCTGCTGCAACCTTTTCGGAAAAATCTGCCGCCGGAAGTATTTACTACCCCTTTGGAGCCACCTTCAACCAAGCCTCCAGGCAGTTTGCGTAAAAATTTACTACTTGCAAAAAAATTACTGGGCAAAGCCGGCTGGCATGTGCGGGATGGTGTGCTCCAGGACGGCGCCGGCAAGAAACTCTCCTTTGAAATTCTCCTTGCCAGCCAGTCATTTGAACGCGTCATGGCGCCATTTGTTAAAAATCTGCAAAAGCTTGGCATCAAAGCCACCTATCGTACCATTGACGCCGCTCTTTATGTTCAGCGCATAAAAAAATTTGACTTTGACATGGTGGTCAATGTCTATGGGCAGTCACAATCTCCCGGCAATGAACAGCGTGATTACTGGGCCTCAACTTCTGCGGACAGGAAAGGATCACGGAATTTTGCCGGGGTAAAAGATCCCGTGGTTGATGCCCTGGTCGATAAGATTGTTTACGCAGAGACACAGCATGATCTTGTTCTTGCCTGCCATGCCCTTGACCGGGTGCTCTGGTATGGCTATTATGTGGTTCCCAACTGGTATCTTGCAGCACATCGGCTTGCTTACAGCAGTAAATTTAAACAGCCGACAACACTGCCCCTGTACTATAATCCCTATCAGTTCCTGTGGACTTGGTGGATACCCCCTGCTCAATCAAAATAGCGCATTAAAATAATGGTTATGACAAAGGATGATAAGCAGGCTGTTTTTTTTGCGGACAAGGACAAAATTCTCTTTGTGGATGATGATCCCGTCAATACCGAGCATTTTGTCCTGAGTTTTGAAGAAGAGTATGAGATCATTACCGCTACCTCGGGGGAAGAGGCCCTGGAAATCTTTCATGGGCAGCCGCAAATCAGTGTAGTCATTTCTGACCAGCGTATGCAGGGCATGACCGGGGTTGAACTTTTATCCACCATTTATGCCCAGCACCCGGACACGGTTCGGATCATCATCACAGGCTATGTGGATGTCTCGGACATAATCGATGCAATTAACCGGGGGCATATTTACCAGTATGTCCTCAAACCCTGGGATATTGTACAGTTGCGGCTGATTCTTGAACAGGCCACCCAGACCTGGCGCCTGACCAGAGAAAACCAACGGCTTGCCGATGCCCTGCGTGAAAAAAATCGCCTCCTTGAAGAGGCAAACAGTCATCTTAGAGATTCGGAAACCAGACTGCGCAATCTATCCGGCAGTCTGATACATGCCAGGGAGGATGAACAAAAACGTATCGCCCTTGAACTGCATGATGAACTTGGTCAGGCGCTCGCCGCCCTGAAACTGCAAATAAGAATTATTGAACAGGAACAATTGGCTGTCAAGCCCGGCGCTCAACAAAACCCGGTTGGCCGTCTGCAGGAGCTTCGAAGCGCTATTAATCAAATTATTGAGAATGTGCGCCGTCTTTCAAAAAACCTCAGCCCTGTAATTATTGACGACCTTGGTCTTGATTCAGCTCTTGAGTACCTGATCGGTCAGTTCACCGATCTTTACGGTATCCGATGTCTGCGCCGGGGACCGGCGCCGGGGACGGTCTTTGAACCGCAGCAACATCTTCCGGTTTACAGGCTTTTGCAGGAAGCATTGACCAACTGTGGCAAACATTCAAAGGCAAATACGGTTAAGCTGGCCATTCAGTCTGAGGATGATTGTGCCATACTGGTTATCAAGGATGACGGCAAAGGGTTTTCCAAAGAGAAAATTGCTGCGATACCAGCTGATAAACGCGGCATTGGATTAACTATTATGGCGGAACGGGTAAAGATGATGTCCGGAACAATTGCTGTGCATACCGCCCCCGGCAAGGGGACTGAACTCATTTTTACCCTACCCGGGAAAACTGGCCGTCCTGAGCGCCAAAAAGACACCAATGGTTGATCCCGAAACAGCGCAATACGCTCTGGAAATTACCACCCTTGCCGAGATGGAAAAACTTGGCCGGCAACTTGGTGGACTCTTTCTGCCGGGGGATGTTCTACTCTTGTACGGTGGACTGGGAGCGGGTAAAACCACCCTGACCCGGGCTTTGGGCCGGGGCCTGGAAGTGGAGGAACGCTATTATATCAGCAGTCCCTCGTTTGCCCTGATGCATGAGTACCCGGGCCGCTACCCACTCTACCATATTGATTGTTACCGTTTGACAGGTGAAGAAGATGTCGAGGCTGCAGGTCTTGTCGAGTACATAGATACAAAAAACGGGGTCTGTGTGGTGGAATGGCCGGAAAGGCTGGGAACCTTGACACCGGAACATTCATTACGACTTGAAATCAAAATCGGCAAGGAAGAGAAGCGGCGCCTCCTGTTCAGAGCGCCGGCCTCTGTGTGGTCAAATCGGCTGACACCAATACTTGATATACTTGATGGAAACAAGACTACCTCCGGATGAAATTTCTGATACATTTCCTGCTCCAATTCTATCTGCTCATATGCCGGCGCTCCTGACCACTTACAAACCTGGTCAGGTACAATCAAAC
>CAZURY010000176.1:0-5081 GCA_964623145.1 uncultured Desulfobulbus sp.
CCTCCTCACATCACGCCGGGGCGTGATCGGAGTCTGCGCTTACCTGACTCGTTGGTCTGCTTGAACGAATAGGTAAGCCTAGACTCCGTGGAGCACTGGTAAACGTTTACATTATGCAGGTAATGCAGGCGAAACAGCATCTCGGTGAACGGTTACTTTTTCCCTATAATTTCACCGAACCGGAGACTATGCTGCCGATAATCAGGCACAAGCCGCTCCACCATAGGCCACGTTGTGGGCAAAAAGAAGAATAAAACAGAGTATTCCTCCATTGACAATTAAGCAAATCTACCTTAATGTACGATTATACTGATTATGTTGCAGGTACAAGCATGCAGCAAATCAGTGTGGTACGGTAAAGCTCCTTTTCTCCACTTAGTTTCACAAAAAATTGAAACGAAAAAACAGGAAATCAGCTTTTCCCTGCAGGCAACACCTGAAAAACTCATTTCTCAATTGTACGGGAAATGCCATACAGTTTGATGATTTTACTTTTATTTGATGGAAGGAGGACAACGTGTTTGAAGTAACTAATTCTGCTGTGGAGAATTTAAAAACATATCTCTCACAGAACAATATCGATTCTGCGGTTCGCATTGCCCTTATGCAGGGCGGCTGAGCCGGCCCATCATTGGGATTGGCTCTGGATGAGCCAAAAGATAACGACAAGACTTTTGAAGAAGACAGCCTTACCTTTCTGGTTGAAGAAGACCTGCTCACCTCTTGTGGTGCAATCAAGGTAGATTTCATTGAAGCCGGATACCGTTCGGGATTTTCCATTACCTCTACCAATCCTGTAGGGGGCGGAGGTGGCTGCAGCTCCGGATCCTGCAGCTCCGGATCCTGCGGCGGCTGATCTTTTTATGCCAACAATCCGACAAGCCCCGGCCGTTTCGGCCGGGGCTTTTTTTTGTTTATCCTACAGCTATTCTCACTTCCCCGTTCCTCTCCCCCATACCGATCCGTTCAACATTTACAAAAAAATTTCAATTATGTAATTTTCCTTGTGGATATTCCTGCCGAAATCTTGACACAGTAAAAACCATTCTTATCTTCTCTATGGACTAAAAAAACACAATATTCCGTGTATCTCACGCGGGAAATAAAGGAGAGAAGATATGCAACTTGATAAATTTACAGTAAAATCCCAAGAGGCCATTCAAACTGCACACAACACGGCCCAGCAGTTCGGCAACCAGGAAATGCAACCGGAACACCTGCTCAAGGCTATTCTTGAGCAACCGGAAGGCGTTGTTGTGCCGGTGCTGCAAAAAATGGGCATTGAACCCAGCAAGGTGCTGAGCGGTGCCAACCAGCTTATTGACAAACTGCCCAAGGTTTCCGGAGGCGGCGCCGGCCAGACTTATATGTCCCAGGACTTTAAAAAACTACTGGACGAGGCCTTTAAAGCGGCGACCTCCATGCAGGATGATTATGTCAGCCAGGAGCACCTGTTCATGGCAATGCTGGCGCTTGGTTCCTCAGCTGCCGCCCAGATGTTGAATTCCCTGGGTATAACCGGTGACGGATTCCTCCAGGCCCTGACCACCATCCGGGGCAACCAGCGGGTAACAGACCAGTATCCTGAGGATAAATACCAGGCCCTGGAGAAATATGCCCGTAACCTGACCGATGTGGCCCGACAGGGGAAACTCGATCCGGTCATCGGCCGGGACGAAGAGGTTCGCCGTATCATTCAGGTTTTAAGCCGCCGGACGAAAAACAATCCGGTGCTCATCGGGGAGCCGGGCGTCGGCAAGACAGCCATTGTTGAAGGATTGGCCCAGCGTATTGTTGATGGCGATATCCCCGCCACCCTGGAAGGAAAACAGATCATCTCCCTGGATCTCGGCCTGCTGATTGCCGGCGCCAAGTACCGGGGTGAGTTTGAAGACCGGCTCAAGGCAGTTCTCAAAGAAGTGGAAAAAAAGGCCGGTGAGATCATCCTTTTCATCGACGAGATTCACACCCTGGTCGGCGCCGGCGCCTCGGAAGGTTCCATGGATGCATCCAATATGCTCAAACCAGCCCTGGCCAGAGGCGAGTTGCACTGTATCGGCGCAACAACCCTGGATGAGTACCGTAAATACATAGAGAAAGATGCGGCCCTGGAACGACGATTTCAACCGATTCTGGTCCAGGAACCATCAGAAGAGGATACAATTGCCATCCTGCGAGGTATCAAGGAAAAATATGAGGTCCATCACGGGGTCAGGATACAGGATTCGGCAACTGTTGCTGCGGTTGTGCTTTCAAACCGCTATATTACCGACCGGTTTCTACCGGACAAGGCCATTGACCTAATCGATGAAGCGGCCTCAAAGCTGCGTATTGAGATTGACTCCATGCCTACGGAAATTGATGAGCTTGATCGAAAACGAATCAAGATGGAAATTGAGATTGAGGCTTTGAAAAAAGAAAAAGACAAGGCATCAAAAGAGCGGCTGGATAAGTTGAAAGGCGAGCTGGCCGAACTCAATGACAAACTCAATGCCATGAAGGGCCAGTGGCAGCTTGAAAAGGATGTAATCCAACGTATCCGAGACATTAAGGCTAAAATTGATGAAGCCCACATGGAGGAGCAGCGGGCCGAACGCAGCGGTGACCTGAGTAAGGTGGCCGAAATTCGCTACGGCAAAATCGTACAGCTGGAAAAAGAACTGGAGGAAGAAAACAAAAAACTCGAAGAACTCCAGCAGAATCATTCCATGTTGAAAGAAGAAGTTTCAGCCGAAGACGTTGCAGCAGTGGTTGCCAAATGGACCGGCATACCGGTGGATAAGCTGCTTGAAGGAGAAAAGGAAAAGCTCGTTCACGCGGAAGAAGAGTTGTCCAAACGAGTCATTGGCCAGAAAGAGGCGATCGTCTCGGTGGCCAATGCGGTGCGCCGTGCCCGGGCCGGCCTGCAGGATCCGAATAGACCGCTTGGCTCTTTTATTTTTCTCGGACCGACCGGAGTGGGAAAAACCGAGCTGGCACGCAGCCTGGCAGATTTTCTCTTTGACTCGGAAGACGCCATGATCCGCATAGATATGTCCGAATACATGGAGAAACACTCGGTAGCCCGTCTGATCGGTGCGCCTCCCGGCTATGTCGGCTACGATGAGGGTGGCATGCTCACAGAGGCGGTACGGCGGCGGCCTTACTCGGTCATCCTTCTGGATGAAATAGAGAAAGCGCACCCGGATGTCTTCAACGTACTGCTACAGGTACTTGATGACGGCCGCATGACCGACGGCAAGGGCAGGACAGTATCATTTAAAAACACAATCATGATTATGACCTCGAACCTCGGCTCCCATATCATCATGGAGCTGGGCCAGACCGACCCGGAAGAGATGCGGCGGCAGGTAGAAGAGCTGCTGCACAAACAGTTCCGTCCGGAATTCCTGAACAGGGTGGACGAGATCATCACCTTCCACGGCCTGACCCGCGAAGATTTGATGCAGATCGTCGATATCCAGATTGGCCGGATGGCCAAACGGTTGGAAGATCGAAAGTTTACCATTGAACTTACCACAGCTGCCAAGGAATTCCTGGTTGAAACCGGCTATGACCCGTCTTTTGGCGCCCGGCCGCTCAAAAGAGCCATCCAGCGTTTTATTGAAGATCCGCTGGCCCTTGAAATTCTGGAAGGCAATTTCCAGGAAGGTGACCACATACTGGTCGACAAGGGCATGGGTAACCATCTGGTTTTCAGAAAACAGTAAACAACAGACAGCCCCTCCCGCAATCGGGAGGGGCTTTTTTTATCAGGAGGCCATTCCATGTCCATCTGTGAAACATCCGAAGTCTGCAGCACCGTTATCTCGCACGTCATGATGCCGTACCATGCCAATCCGGCCGGCAATGTTAACGGCGGAGTTATCATGCAGCTCATTGACGATGCCGCCTTTGTTATTGCCAGCAGGTATGCCCGATCAAACGTGGTCACTGCCTCCATTGACCGGGTCGATTTCCACCGGCCCGTCCATGTGGGTGACCTGCTGACGCTTAAGGCCTGCATAAATATGACCCATCGCTCTTCAATGGAAATCGGCGTCCGCGTGGAGGGAGAAAAAATGCGTACCGGTGAAATGCGACATATTGCCTCAGCCTATCTGACATTTGTCGCCCTTGACCATGCCGGCAAACCCTCACTTATTCCCACCTATCAACCGGCATGTGAAGCCGCTAAACGAAGACATACGGATGCTCTCAAGCGACGACAACAGAGGCAAACAAACATGAGAAAACCATAACATGCATCTCGAGTACATACTCATCTGCACCGCTGACCCGGCCCGCATACTTCAACAAAGTTCGTTGCGAAAAGTACGAGTGCTGGAGATTCAATTACCGGCTGAAAAAATATAACAGGGTCCGGGATAGCGGCACAGCAAACACCTTATTTTTTTGCCTTTTGTTATATACAGAAGCAATATTCTTGCTTTTTGGCTTCATATGCTCTATGCAAGGCTAATGTATCCCTATCATTATAAATTAAGGAGAAGCACATGGCTGCTGATGCAGACGATATATCAATAAATTACGAAGAGGATGGCACACTGATTGTCAAAGAACTGGACAAGATGATCCTGTCCAAAGGTGCCTGGACAACCATCCTCTTCCGCTACCAGGACTATAACCGAGGGAAAGGTGAATACGGGCCGGAAAAGTATACCATCAGAAGATACCAGAAACGAAATGGGCAGTATCTGCCTAAATCAAAATTTAATATCTCAAGCGCTAAACAGGCAAAAAAAATTATAGAAGCACTCAATCAGTGGATTGATGAATAGACATTTGCGCATGTAATATATTTGCCAGTCACCGACATAGAGGTTCAACCCAGGATGCCCCCCTGCCGGCCTTTGATATCTCTTTATCACCTCCACGGGTGAAGTGCCCGGCGCTTTCCTGCTCCTGCCTTTTCAGGTCAGTTTTTTCGGCCTGCCGGTCTATACGGTCGCAGGGACAGCCCTTACGGGAACCATGATCACCTCATTTGCCTGGGTACTTTTTTTCCAGATAATTGCGCCTTTTCTTCCTAACCCGGCAGTTGCACCGAACCGGTGCCTTGGAATCCTCTTCGACCTTGG
>CAZURY010000177.1:0-5079 GCA_964623145.1 uncultured Desulfobulbus sp.
CAACTACTCGCTGATCAGGCTTGAAAGACGCCTGGCTGACGCAGCACCACTTATCAAGTGATAAGTATTCCTGGTTTGCTTGCTGGCAAATCGCCGTTTTTTGACAGACACCTGCTCACTTGCAAAGTTTTTCCCAATATAATATTATATAAAACTATATTGCAAGATAACAATTCTGGGCGCCATCGGAACATGCCGCTCTTCCTTCTTGGATACAGATTTTTATGGGACAGATAGTTGTACAGAATCTTTATAAAATTTTTGGAAACTCTCCGGAAGAAGCAATGGAACTGCTCGGACAGGGAGAGGACAAGGAGAGCATTCTCAAACAGACGGGTCGGACCATTGCCGTGCAGGATGCCAACTTTGTGGTGAACGACGGGGAGATCTTCGTGGTCATGGGGCTGTCCGGATCAGGCAAATCCACCCTGGTCCGGATGCTGAACCGTCTCATTGAACCTACAGCAGGTACGATCCTGGTGGACGGTACTGACATCGTCAAGATGAAGAGGGATGAACTGGTAAAATTCCGTCTGCACACCATGAGCATGGTCTTTCAGTCCTTTGCCCTCATGCCCCATCTCACTGTGCTGGAAAACACAGCATTCGGCCTGGATCTGGCTAAGGTTCCCACCGCTGAACGGGAGGAACGGGCCAGGAAGGCCCTGGACCAGGTGGGGCTTTCCGGCTGGGAGGACTCCTATCCGGAGCAGCTCAGCGGCGGAATGCAGCAGCGTGTCGGCCTTGCGCGGGCCCTGGCCATTGATCCAGATATTCTTCTCATGGACGAGGCCTTTTCCGCCCTGGACCCGCTCATTAGGACCGAGATGCAGGATGAGCTGCTCAGGCTGCAGAAACAGCACCAGCGGACCGTGGTCTTTATTTCCCATGACCTGGACGAGGCCCTGCGGGTGGGTGATAAAATTGCCATCATGGAGAGCGGACAGGTCGTACAGGTCGATACGCCGGATAGAATTCTGCAGAACCCGGCCAACGATTATGTGCAGGCATTTTTCCGCGGTGTCGACCCGACCAGTGTCATTTCGGCAGGAGACATTGTCCGGGATACGCAGCTGACCATCATCAAATCACGGGTCGGCAGTTTGCGGGCGGCGCATGAGCTGTTGAGCGGCCAAGACCGCGATTACGGTTATGTGTTGGATGTGGATCACAAATTTCTTGGCGTGATATCGGCCGACAAGATCAGGGGACTGCTTGAATCCGGAGCAGCGGACAATCCCATCGACCAGGGATTCATACCCGATGTCTTCCCGGCCTGTCTTGATGATTCCATGCAGGACATTCTCCCTCAAGTGGCATCCCGCCCATACCCCGTTCCGGTTGTTGATGAACAGGGCATCTACAAGGGAGTGGTATCGAAAAACCGCTTCCTCCGGACCCTGTGCCGGGCCGAGCACGAAGAAGCCTGCAACTGAACCTGAACCGACAATACTCCATGTTTGAAGATAAAGTCATTCCGCTTGACAGCTGGGTCTCGGAGTCTGTTGACTGGCTGGTCATGAACTACCGCGATTTTTTTCAGGCCATAAAGTGGCCCATAGAACAGACTCTCAATGGACTCGATACCGGGCTCAATACCCTGCATCCACTGATCACTATCGGGATAGTTGCCCTGATTGCCTACCGGATGGCAGGAAAAAAACTGGCGTTTTTTTCAGCCACCACCCTAGTGCTCATCGGGTTGCTCGGGCTGTGGGAAGACACCATGACCACCCTTGCCATGGTCCTTTCCTCGGTGGCTTTCTGTGCCCTGGTGGGTATCCCGATCGGCATACTGGCTGGCAGCAACGACCGGTTCGAGGCTGCTCTGCGGCCGGTACTCGACGCCATGCAGACCACCCCGGCCTTTGTCTACCTGGTGCCCATTGTCATGCTGTTTTCCGTAGGCAATGTCGCCGGAGTGCTGGCCACCATTGTCTTCGCTCTGCCGCCCATTATCCGGCTGACCAGCCTGGGTATTCGCCAGGTACATCCGGAACTGGTGGAGGCTGCCCAGGCATTCGGCGCGACCAGGTGGCAGGTGTTGCGCAGGGTGCAGATTCCGCTCGCCTTACCCACGATCATGGCCGGACTTAACCAGACCATTATGATGGCCCTGTCCATGGTGGTCATTGCCGCCCTTATCGGCGCGGGCGGTCTGGGATCACCGGTCATTCTCGGCCTGAATACCCTGGATATCGGCCAGGCCGTAACCGGTGGCCTGGGCATTGTCCTGATCGCCATTATTCTGGATCGAATAACGCAATCCATGGCTCGAAAATAATTTTTCAAGCCATTTATTTTTCTACGCAAAGGAGGAAGTTGTGAAAGGAGTCAAAGGAGTACTTGGTGCACTGTGCCTGAGCTTGGTGTTTTCTGCGGGATCTGTCCTGGCATCACCTGAATTGCCTGGCAAGGGCGTGACCGTCAAGCCGGCCCGGGCTACATGGAATACCGGCTTTTTCCAGGAGGCCCTGGTACGGCGCGGTCTGGAAGCCCTTGGCTACAAGGTGAAAAAACCAAAAGATCTGCAGAACGCAATTTTTTACAAGTCCGTAGCACTCGGTGATGTGGATTACTGGACCAACGGCTGGTTTCCCAACCACGACAGCCAGCTGCCCAAGGGTTTTTACGACAAGGCGGACAAGTACGGCTATGTGGTCAAGGCAGGCGGTCTGCAGGGGTATCTTGTATCCAAGCGGGACGTAGAGAAATATAATATTAAGTCTCTGGATGACTTCAAACGCGATGAAGTCAAAAAGGCCTTTGATAAAAACGGCGATGGCAAGGCGGATCTGACCGCCTGTCCACCAGGCTGGGGCTGTGAAAATGTGATCAGCTACCATATGAAGGTGTATGACCTGGAAAACGACATCAACCCTGTAAAGGCGTCCTACGAAGCAGGCATGGCCTCGGCCCTGGCCAGCTACAAGAGCGGCGAGCCGATTTTTTTCTATACCTGGGCGCCCAACTGGACCATCTTCAAATTGAAACCGGGTAAGGATGTCATGTGGATCAATGTGCCGAAGATTATTCCCAAGGAGTCCCAAAAAGCCGGCATGGATCGCATGACAGTATCCGGTATCGAGGGCGCAGTGACCGATCCCATCAAACTGGGCTTTGTGGTTTCGGATATCCGCATCGTGGCCAACAAGAAATTTGCCGAGGAAAATCCAGCAGCCCGTAAATTTTTTGAAGTGTTCACCCTGCCGCTTAGTGACATCAACGAGCAGAATACCAGGATGTACGAAGGAGAAAAATCCCAGAAAGACATCGAGCGACATGTGGATGAATGGATAGCCAAAAACGGCGACAAATGGAATTCATGGCTTAACGAGGCCAGAGCCGCAGCCAAATAAAATCCTTGCCGTAACGTACCAGCAAAGTGAAAAAGTCCCTGGTTTTTAAAAAATCAGGGGCTTTTTTGTCGGCACCGGAGCGCCATTTCCCTTCTTGTTGAACAGGAAAAAAATCAGCATATTACCCGAAACCACAAGATAGTATTTGACAGCTCTACAGTATGCTTATAAAGCATGATGTAAATTTTGAAATAATTAGTGCGGAACTGTTTAAAAATCCAAGCGACGAAATTTTGTCTATGAACCGGCGTCAGGAATACATGCAGAATATAACCAAACAGTTACGGGTCGTGTTCCGCGCTGTTCGGGCCCATTCAAAAATTGTCGAGCGGCAGTGCGGCCTCAGCAGTGCCAAGCTGTGGATGATGTGGGAACTTTTTGCGACACCCGGACTCAAGGTTTCCGAACTTGCAAGGGCCTTAACCATTCACCCCTCGACCTGCAGCAACATGCTCGATCAGCTGGAAGACAGGGGGTTTATCCGTCGGGACAGAAGTAAAATCGATCAACGGGCAGTGCATTTATACCTGACCGAAGAAGGTGCCAAAGTGCTGGCCAAAGCCCCACGACCCGCCCAGGGCACACTCTCTGATGCGCTTGAACACCTCAGCGATGAAAATTTGATGCATTTGGAAGAAGGACTTAGCAGACTCATTGATGCAATGAAAATCAAAAATGAGAAGGATGGCCTAGTTCCAATACCTGGAGAATAACAACATGGATATCCATTTAAGCTGTAATACCGTGAATCAATAACGGCAACTAATTCATAAATTATATGACTAGAATTATGTCGGACTTTAGCTTAGCCTGCACTGTAATATGTTGTTTTTCAACAATTAAAGATTTTGCTTAACCATAGGCGACAAAAAATAAATTCTATGATATCAATAATATATTGAAAAAATTACTTGTGACTTCTCAAAAAGTGTGGGTAAGCTAGTGTCTGTCCAAAAACGGCGATTTGCCAGCTGTCAGCGGCGACCTGAAAATGTCTCATTTCGGGCGGTTTGAAAATGCATGAGTCGTTTTCTTCCTCATCTTCTTTCCCATCTTTTTAACTATCTCTTTTCTTCCCCCATTTTCTTCCTGTTTTTCTTTCCATCTTGCGCTCGTTGTGATGATCATAGATCCGAGGAGGTGTCGGATAGCACTACACGATTTTTTACGGGAACACAGGCCACTCTTATGAATCAATCTTCGGCAGACATCTGCGAGGAGCCAGGAAAATTACCATTGAAGACCCCTACATCCGCAGCCAACATCAGGTACTGAACCTGGTACGGTTCTGTGAGTTGGTAGTAAAGATTGGCACGGCAAAATCCATAAAACTGACAACCGGAACCGACAGCCAGTACCAGCAGGGCGAGGTGGAAGAAAAATTCACCCATCTCCAGGAAAGCCTTCAGGAACACGGCATTGAGTTTACCTGGAAGTTCAGTGATGTTATTCACGACCGAGAGATCAGGCTGGACAACGGCTGGCTCATCAAAATTGGCCGCGGTTTCGATATCTATCAGAAACCGGAAAGCTGGTTCATGGTCGGGGCAAATGACCATGATTTACGCCCATGCCTGGAAACCAAGGTGGATATTTTCAAGCCTTGAATGTTTGTTGTGTGCTGAACTTGAGGCGTATCGGGTTCAAGTAACGATCAAACCAGGTCACCAGCTGTTGAAAAGGCGGCAGTTATTGTTGACCGCGACCGGTCTTTCGCTGC
>CAZURY010000178.1:0-5073 GCA_964623145.1 uncultured Desulfobulbus sp.
TGCACCAATCCTGCCCAGTCTCTCCCAAATGTCAATATGTATACCGAGGGTATGAGGCGCAAAGATAACTTTATGGTGCTTTCCGAGCCGTTTATGGATGCGGAAACCGTCAAGTATTGCGATGTTTTGCTTCCGCCGGCTTTCTGGTGTGAAAAACGTGGTGTGTATGGGTGTACCGAGAGGCGGTACTCACTGTTGATGAAGGCCATTGAGCCCATTGGCGAATGTCGGCCCGATGTTGATATTCTTCTTGATTTTGCCACAAGAATGGGCGTTGATCCCAAGGTTATTCCCTTTAAAAATGTCGATGATATCTGGAATGAGTGGCGCGAGGTCAGCTCGGCGACACCATACAACTTTAAGGGCATGACCAGGGCTCGCCAGGAAAAGGAATCCGGAATTCTCTGGCCCTGTCCCACTGAGGATCATCCCGGTACCTGCCATCGTTACGTTCGAGGTGAAGACCCCAATATTCCTAAAGATTATAAGAACAAAATGTGGTTTTACGGAACCAAGGACGGCAAGGCCAGGCTGTGGCTGCGTCCCTATGCCCCGGCAGCGGAAGAACCGGATGCACAATATCCCATGGTTCTCACAACCGGCCGGGTTATTGATCACTGGCATACCGGCACTATGACTATGAAATCTCCGGTTTTGCGTCGTTCTTTTCCCAAAGCCTATGTTGAAGTTAATATTGACGATGCCAAAAAGCATGGTATTAAAAATGGTGATAATGTCCTGCTGGAAACCAGGCGCGACAAAATGGTCTTTCAGGCCAAGGTGAGTGATGTCTGTCGTCCGGGACTGGTTTTTGTCCCTTGGTTTGATCAAAATCTGATTATCAATAAACTCACCCTTAATGCCTTTGACAAGGGCTCCAAGCAACCGGAATATAAAATCTGTGCTGTTCGGATCAAAAAGGCCTGATCCATGGCTATAATGGGTTTTCTCGTTCATACCTTGCCTGATGATCTGGAGCAGGTCGAGGCAGCCGTCGGCCGAATGGAAACTATGACCACCTACGGTATTCATCAGGACCAGTATATTGTCGTGGTGGCCGAGGCTCCATCGGAGAAAATTGATGATGAGGTCAACAAGGTGAATGGGCTGCCGGGAGTTTTGACCATTTACGCCACCTATATGACGGTGGAGGATGAGATGGATGAAGACGGCAATCTGGAAACCAATGTTGATATTCGAAAAATTTTAGGGAAGAAGAAAGGAATAAATTTTACCTGATAACCAGAGGGATCCGTGGCCGTCGGCCGGGTCCCTTTTTTACATTCCAGTATTGGGTATATACACGTTAAGCTGAACGTTTTGGCGCTGGAGCGCATCCATTTTTCTGGAAACACGGGAACTTTACACGAGGAAGGAGTCATGGGGCGTGGCAACAGATTTTTAAGACCACCGGGCGCCCGCCCGGAAAAAGAATTTCTTGCCCGTTGCCTTCAGTGCGGTCAATGCGCCCAGGTGTGCATTTTTGACTGTATCAAGATGCGCCGGGGTTTTAATTTTTTTGTGGCCGGAACACCTGAAATAAATCCCAAGGAAGCGCCCTGTCATCTCTGTATGCGCTGCAGCGCAATCTGCCCGTCCGATGCCCTGCTCGACATTCCCATTGAAAAAGTCCATATGGGGTTTGCCAGGCTGGATCGAAGTAAATGTTACACCTGGACCGGTGAGCTGATGTGTCGAAGCTGTTATGAGCGATGTCCGATCAAATGGCGGGCCATGTATCTTGAAGGCGGGATGAACCCGGTTATTACCGACCAGTGTGCCGGCTGCGGACTCTGTGAGCATGTTTGTCCCAAAGGCGCAATTACGGTTGTTCCCACCAGGTTTCAGAATGAACGCAAAGATGGTTCCGGGGGCGCGTAATGAAAAAACCAACCCTGAAGACATATCGTCGGGCCTTTCAGGTCTTTATTGCGGCAGCCTTTATTCTTATCCCCATAGTCAACCGCTCCCGCTACAGCTATGTGTATGGTAATTTTTTGTCCTTCCACGCCTTTGGCATACCCTTTGCGGACCCGCTTGCCATCCTTCAGTTGTCCGTAAAAAATTTCTATCTGACTGTTGATAATATCATTGGCGCCCTCTTGCCGTTATTATTGGCTTTTTTTCTGGGCACGGTTTTCTGTTCCTGGATTTGTCCTTTTGGTCTGCTCTCGGAGGTGGCCCAGGGCCTGAGAAAAAAGACTTTTGGGAAAAGGCACGCCAGGGCGCCCCTTGACAAGAGGGGATTCCCAATGAAGATGACTATTTTTGCGACAGGCTTTATAGGCTTTTTTATTTTTTCAACCACGCCGATTTTAAATCAGCTTTCCATGCCGGCCTGGTATGCCCGTTTTTTTCAATATTATTTTGGTCAGGATTTTATTTCGCTCTCCATTTTGTTTATTTTAGCGCTGCTGGGACTGGAGTTTATCCTTGGTCAAAGAATCTGGTGCCGGTACATCTGCCCGCAATCCGTGTTGATAGCTCTTGCCAAACAGTTGAATCAAAAACGGCTCAAAGTTGTTTTCAATAGGGAAAAATGTATCTGCAAACCAGGGTATGAGCGGTGCGAGGCAGCCTGTTCCCTCAGTCTGCATCCCAAGACACTGTATAAAAGTGCGGAGCTTGAATGCAGCAATTGCGGAGATTGTGTGGTTGCCTGCACGAAGATGGGCCGTGCTTTAAATTTTTCCACGCCATGGGACGGTTGGAGAATCAGGTTTCAAGGAAGAAAAATGAATTGGCGGCGACTTTTTGTAGTTTTCTCGGCTCTTGCAGTTTTGGTTGCCCTTGGCGCAGGGGGCTATCAATTGGCCACCCTTCGGAAATCTGAGCCGGTTGTGACTAAAAATGCCGATATTCTATTAGATAACAGGATTTTTTCCTGGGCTGGTGATCGAGCGGATTATTATGAGCTTCTGGCAGACGGCACTCTGATCTGTGTAGGCGGCGACTGGCCGGTAAATGGTTTCAAAGGCGGTCGCTGGCAGGCAATTGATGACAAGGGTTCGTTTAAAATGATTTTTGATCCCAAGCATCCGGGAACCTATTTTCAGTATGTAGTTCAAGGACATCCAGCCATTGGAGCACATTATACACGTACCCGATTTGTCGACAATGTTGCAGTCAAAAGCGGCCCGAAAACCTTTGTCTGCAAGCGGTATGAACCTTTGCGACAGTCACATCGTGATATTGCAACGACAATGAATGCGACCGCTGTATTGACCCGGTATGCCGACGAAATCTATATCCTCGATCTGCGGGTTCAAGACCCGGACGAGAAAATCAGGAAAATCCTTACCGAGGGCGATGCCATTACCAATGAGGGGATGCTGACCAGTGTCAAGTACTGGCTGAACACACCCCAGATTATAGTCAGTGAAGGTGGAAAACCGAAATTACCAATATACACGAAAATGCAAATTCTTTTTCGTGATGGTCATGAGGAACCGGCAGAATTTCGAACCAGGAAAATAGTTGACCAGCATGACCAGGAATTTGAGGATCCGTGGTTTTAAGTTGTTTCCGGATAAACCAGCATGGCTGGACCAAGATTTTTATCATCATAGCCACAACGAAGTATGAAAAACGACTGAAACGATATCGCTCAATAGTCAATTTTCGGAAAAACCGGTAAGCAATGACAGCGCAACAAACCCTGAAAATCAAATGGTTGCGCTATAAACATGCGCTAATAGATTTTCGGATAAAACTCCGGAAAATTGTAGTTCCATTATTTAACGGCAGTTGTTGAAACCGGAAAGACAGCCGGAAGACACTGCCCCAACCGATGGAGGAGAGAAGAATGAAAGATGGATCGAGCAAACTGTCGGCAGGCAAGAGGAAATTGGCAGTCCTTTGCGTAATGGCCATGCTGGCGTTGGCTGTTCCGACGCAGGCGGTTTCAGGCGATGTCAACGATACCATTGCCGACGCGCTCAAAGGTGACTGGGGCCAGATTAAATTTAATCTCCGTTACCGCTGGGAGCATGTTGATCAGGACGGGAAGAAAACAACCGATGGTGATCCAATCAGGTTGCGGATCGGCTATCTGACGCCGAAATTTGCCGACTTCCAGGGTTTTGCCGAATTTGAAGGCAATACCGCTGTGTTTGCAGACGATTATAATGACAAAACAAACGGTAAGACCGAGTACGCGGTCATTGCTGATCCGGATTCCAAGGGCGAGCTCAATCGCGGCTGGCTTTCGTTTACCGGCATTCCGGACACCACGCTTAAAGCGGGCCGTCAAAGGATTATTTATAATAATGCCCGCTTCGTCGGTAATGTGGGCTGGCGTCAGATGGAACAGACCTTTGATGCCGTTCGTGTAACCAACAATGGGTCTATCCCTCATCTTACTCTGGATGGCATCTATATATGGAATGTCCGAAATATTTTGAGTAAGAGCAATCACATGGATTCATTCCTGGTAAATGTCGGCTATAAGGTTCCCAAAATAGGAAAGGTTACTGCTTATTCCTATCTGCTTGACTATGATGATCTGGTTGCACAGTCATCGCAGACCTATGGTATCAGATTTACAGGCGCTGTTACGCCTATGGATAATTTTACTATTCTTTATCTGGCGGAATATGCGCATCAGTCAGACTTTCAGGACAATCCGGCTGATTTTGATGCCGATTACTATCATATCAATGGTGGTATCAAGATTCCCGATCTCGGATCTGTAGTGAAAAACCTGACGGCCAAGATAGGCTACGAGTTTCAGGGATCGGACAATGGGGTTTCGTTCAAGACGCCGCTTGGGACCAACCATGCCTTTAATGGCTGGGTAGATAAGTTTTTGACCACACCAGCCGATGGCCTGACGGATTTTTACGGAATGATCAGCGCCAACATCATGGGGATTACAGCAAAATTTTTCTATCATACCTTTGATGCTGATGAAGGCAGCGCTGACTATGGCGATGAGTTTGACGCCATGCTCAAATATTCCTTAAATAAACATTATTCGGTGCTGGCTGCTTATGGCACCTATGACGCCGATGAATTTGCCACTGATACGGATAAATTCTGGCTGCAGCTGGTGGTTAATTTTTAATTTTTTTT
>CAZURY010000179.1:0-1860 GCA_964623145.1 uncultured Desulfobulbus sp.
TCTCTGTTGATCAAGGTCATGAGAGCAGCTGTTAGTGCCTGCTTATCTTTTCACAATCCTGCATTGTTACCCCAAAACCATGCCTGCAGGCAACAATTTTCAGCCTGAATTTCATATTTCAACGGTCGGACTTTTCTTTTTCCTGCTTGCCTACCAGTACCATTTCCGCCCGGCCGTGATCGGGAAAAAGATCGGAAACCAGTACAGCCTTTTCAGTGGACTGCAAAAGATGCAGCAATTCATCCTTGAGTCTTGTCACTGATCTTCCTTTTGAGGCCGCAATAAGATCGGCCAGCCAATCCGCAGCGCCCTTAACCTGGACGGCAAAACGATTGGGCCAGAAAACAAAAATACCGTTGTTCGCCCGCTGGACTTGATCGGCAAGCACAGGACCCAGTTTTTCGGCAACCTGCTCAGGCAAATGTTCCCTCTCCTTTTCAACAGACAACAACCGTTTCAGTCCGGCTGGGCCATTGGCCATATACAGCATATCCCGGGTCAGCACAAAGGCCGGCCGGGTTGCCTCCCCGGGAAGCAAGGCCCAGGAATACATGGTATAGGGGCCAACCTGTTCCCTGGTAGCCGCAGCCATGCCTCTGGCATCCGCTTTTTGACGAATCCCGGCCAACAGGGTTTCGGCAGCCTTGTGATCCCGGATCTGCACAAAGAAAACCATTTCCGGCAACGGAAACATCCCGCCCTGAACGATTTTTTTAAGTACCAGCCCGTATTGTGGCCCAAAGGTCCCGGCAATCTCCGCAAGGGAAAGCCCGAATTCCCTGTGTAACCGACCATCGAGCTTCTTGTATTCCTCGGGGTCGGCGGCAGAGAGTCCCTGCAATACCGTAGAAGCGCCAAGACTTGAGGACCAGCTGTAAAGCAGGGGATTGTCGGTAAGGAGATTGAGGCTGATATTCTTTTTGGCACCGGCGTCGATCAGTTTGCGGACCTCGGGATCAAGTTTATCATACGTATAGCGGCTCAGCGACACAACCTTCCAGCCGCTTTCACTTTTCCCTGCCGTCGAGGCGACAAACTGCATTCCCTGCAGATAGCGATCCACCTGCTTTAAATCCTTATTATTTATTCCGACAAGAAACAGACGCAACTGATCAAGTTGCACAAATTCACGACTATAGTTTCCTGCCAGAGATGTTTCATGCCAGAACCTGCCGGCGTCGACAAAATTCTTTTCCTGCTGCAGGGTCTTGCCGGTCTTGTTTGCCAGCACGCAATGCTCAAGCACCTCAGGAGTAAAGGCCAGCAACAGGCGGGTGCCCTCTGCATAGGCATAGAGATAATTATTCGAATCCAGACGCACCCGGGTCAAGTCCAGATTTCCTTTCTTGATCGTATCGACATCCTTGTGCAGCAGGGTCCCCGCAAAAGTTTCCAGGGCCTTGTTGGAGGCCGTTGTCGCGAGAATAACCAGGGATTGTTCAACGGCTTTCCGGGGATCTGCAGAGAAATCCTTCGAATTCACCGGCAGCCAGGCCAGCTCGACATCATCACCGAAAACCATGCGAAAGCCGGGATTATGCAACACGGAAAACACCTGATCATAGGATTTTGCATAGGAATCAACAGTAGAAGAATCCGCATGCATATCCGCCAGAATCGCCGCCATGGTCTCTTTGGAAAGAAAATGACCCAGGGCGGTTTTGGGAAAACGATCCGTCAGGCCGCTTAAATCACGCAGGCTGATAACCGCCAAAGTGTTCGGCGGCAGGTAATCAGCATAGGCAGTATCACTTACCGGATTTTTGGTCCGCGAGAAAAAATAAGCGGAACCCGCACCCAGAGCAAAGGCAACAAGCAGTATTAAACCAATTTTTTTCATCTATTCTCTCCAGTTAAACG
>CAZURY010000179.1:1960-5059 GCA_964623145.1 uncultured Desulfobulbus sp.
AGCGTTTAAGCGATTGCCTGCTCTATACTCTCAATCTTCTCCTGGGCCTCTTCCCATTTTCGGTAAGCCCGCTCAAGCTGCCGTTCCACCCTGGCATATTCCCGGCTGGTTTCTGTCCAGGCCGCCTGATCACCATACAAATCCGGGTCGGCCATTTTCTGTTCAAGCTCCGCCTTCCGCGCCTCATGGCGCTCGATTTCTTCTTCCGCCGCAGCGCTCTGTTTCTTCCATGGTCCTATTCTGGCGCCAAGCTTCTGTCGGGCATGGGCCCGCGCCCGACGCCTGGCCTTTTTGTCTTCCGGCTTTTCCCGGTTACCACCCGATGCCGGCGGAGGCGCGGACCTCTCGACCTCATCTTCCTGTTTCCGGCGCGCCAGGTAATCGTCGATATTGCCCTCATACAAGGTTGCCCGACCGTCACGAATTTCCAGCACCTTGTTGACAAAAGAATTGACAAAAAAACGATTATGGGAAACCACGATAATGGTCCCCTCGTACTGGGCCATGGCTTCCTGTAAAACCTCCTGGGAACTGATATCAAGATGATTGGTCGGCTCATCAAGAAGCATCAGGTTGGCCGGCCTCACCAGCATCCGGGCCAGTGCGACCCGGCTCTTTTCCCCGCCGGACAGGACATCCACCTTTTTATCCACCTCATCACCCGTGAAAAGAAAGGCGCCCAATAAAGAGCGTACCTTGGTGATGGTCATATCCCTGGCTGCATGGTACACGGTATCAAGCAGACTTAAACTCCCGGCCAGCTCTCTTGCCTGATGCTGACCGAAATAGGTGAGAATAACATTGTGACCAAGCTTTTTTTCGCCGACCGCCGGCTCCAGACCGGCAATAATCCTCAGCAGGGTTGACTTGCCTGCCCCGTTGACCCCGACCACGGCCAGCTTATCACCCCTCTGCAGGGAGCAGCTAACATCGGCAAAAACTATTTTTTCACCAAAGGACTTTTTCAGCCCCTGCAAATTTAATACATCCCGGCCCGAAGGCGCTGCAGGAGGAAAGGTAAAACGGACCGTCCGCTCGGATTCGGACAATTCAATCCGTTCAAGTTTTTCCAGTTGTTTGATCCGGCTCTGAACCTGGCGGGCCTTGGTGGATTTTGATCGAAAACGGGTAATAAACCGCTCACTCTGCTTGATCATTGCCTGCTGATTATTATAGGCGGCCCGTTCCAGTTCCAACCGCTGCTCTTTTTCCACCAGATAACGGGAGTAATTGCCCTTGTAAACCGTCAACCGGCCAAGACTCAACTCCCAGGTAATCTCGGTCACCCGGTCAAGAAAAGAGCGGTCATGGGAGATGATGATCATTGCCCCCTGGTATCCCCGGAGAAAATCCTCAAGCCAGGTCAATGAATCCAGATCAAGATGGTTGGTCGGCTCATCAAGAAGCAGCAGGGCAGGCTTTTGCAGCAGTAACTTGGCCAGCAGGAGCCGCATGATCCATCCACCGGAAAAGTCAGACACCGGACGCTTCAGATCAGCTGCGCAAAACCCAAGGCCAAAGAGAATTTTTTCTATCTCCGGCCGCATGCGAAAGACATCCTGGCCCTCGAGCAGATGCTGCAATTCACCCTGCCGGGTAAGCAGCGCTTCCAGGGCAGGGTCATCCTGCGTCAAAACTGCAAGTTTTTCACCAATCTCTTCCAGCTCCCGCTGGTGGGATAAAACATCGTCAAAGGCGGACTCGGCTTCATCGTAAAGACAACGAGCGCCCAATTCAATGGTGATTTCCTGCGGCAGATATGCCACGGTAAACCAGGAAGCACGGCTGACAATGCCGGGATCGGTTTCCTGCGCTCCACTCATAATTTTCAAAAGCGTTGACTTACCGGTTCCGTTGACCCCGGCAAGACCGATACGTTCACCGCTGTGCACCTGGACGCTGACATCACGAAAAATATGTTTGGCTCCATACTGGAGACTGAGAGCATTAATACTGAGCATTTTTTATTGCCGACAATTCATCACCCGTTTAATCGGATGGTTTTTGGATTTCCAACAATTTGACGGTCCCCCGGCGTTGCGACGGGTTCGTTTGCAGGGTGAATCTATCAGAGAGGCCAAGACTGGTCAACCGCTCTATATTTGCCTGCTTGATTCCCTTGAAAACGGAAATATCCCGCTCGGCAATGGAGAGCACTGTCCTGGCGTCCGACCCGACACCCGCCATCAGTTTCCGTACCTGCCGCAGCATAAGGCGGGAACGAACCAACTCGCCAAAGGCGGGGTGATACGGCCCGGCCAGCAGTGACTTTTCCAGATCAGGACCGGGCTGCAAGCCCATCCGCACCACCCGAATTCCGACAGCCGTAAATTTTTTCTTCATCCAGGCAACCTGAAGAACAGCTCGGGAAAGAGTGAGCGGGCGATACTCGCCTCGTTGATACCTGCGGGCAAGGCCGCTGCCGGCGACGACCAGCACCGGATACAGACGAACAAAATCCGGACCCAGCGCAATAACCCGGGCCGTTGTCCTGCGCAGGCCGGCAAAGGTCTGGCCCGGCAAACCAACCATTAACTGAATGCCCAGTTCCATGCCCTCATTTTTCAGCAGTCTCGAGGACCGGATGGCATCTTCAGCGCTGTGGCCGCGCAGGCTCATCTGCAAAACCTGATCGTCAAGGGACTGGACGCCAAGTTCAACGATCCCCACCCGATGGCGACGAAGAAATGAAACACCCTGTGCTGTAATATAATCAGGCCTGGTGGACAGCCGGATTGTCTGCACATCGCCGGTGGCGATAAAAGGGACTACCGCATCCAGTAATTCCTGCTGACGGCGCAGATCAAGACAGGTAAAACTGCCGCCGAAAAACGCCACCTGTACCCCAACCCGTTTTTTTCTCCGGGGCCGCTGCAGCCAGGTGCGGATGATCCGGGTCACCTCAAGACCGGTCACCGGGGTACCTGTTACGCCGCTGATCCGCGCCTGATTACAAAACAGACAACTATGCGGGCACCCTTCATGGGGGATGAAAACCGGGATGACCAGAGGTGTAGACCGCCGCTCCCCGGGCTCCTGCCGGAGAAAAAGTTGCGGGTCGGGCGCAGCGTCTGGAGAACACGTGCAACTCAATTGTCC
>CAZURY010000180.1:0-5052 GCA_964623145.1 uncultured Desulfobulbus sp.
ATTCTGACCTATACACAAACTATATAGTAAGGTGGACTGTTTTTCCGGTCAACCGCTATATTGAACATTTGCCATGAACCTGCGGGGAACGGCTTGCAACTGCTGGACAATACACGGACACTGCATTAACTTTCCTGCAACCCATATTTATTTTTCTCTCACCCATAACCTGGTAACCCCATAAAAAAACATGCACAATACAATCCCTGAGCTGCTGGCCCCGGCCGGAAATTTTGACAAACTGGTCACAGCCATCCACTATGGCGCCGACGCCGTATATCTTGGCGGCGAGCAATACAGCCTGCGGGCACGAGCCGGGAATTTTGACCGTGAAATGATCAAAAAGGCCGTAGTTTACGCCCATGACCACGATGTCAAGGTCTATGCCACCGTCAATATTTTCGCCCACAACCGTGATCTGGAGGACCTTGATGATTACCTCCGCTTCCTCCAGGCCGCCGGAATCGATGCCCTGATCATTGCTGATCCCGGTATTTTCCACATTGCCCGCAAGAAGGTTCCCGGGTTGCCCATCCATCTCTCCACCCAGGCCAATGTCACCAATTTTGCTTCTGCCCGGTTCTGGCAAAAGCAGGGCGCCGTGCGACTGAACCTGGCCAGGGAGCTCGGCCTTGAAGAAATACGCGAAATCAGACGACATACCGATATGGAGCTGGAAATCTTTGTCCACGGAGCGCTGTGTATCTCCTATTCCGGTCGCTGCATGCTCTCCAATTACTTTACCGGCCGCGACGCCAACCAGGGCGATTGCGCGCATCCCTGCCGCTATTCCTATCAGCTGGTCGAGGAAAAACGACCGGGCCAATATTTTCCGGTGGAAGAAGACAAACACGGCACCTATATATTTAATTCAAAAGATCTCTGCCTGCTCATGCGCCTGCCCGAGTTGATTGCCGCAGGCGCGGATTCCATTAAAATTGAAGGACGAATGAAATCCATCGGCTATGTCGGCAGCGTCATTCGGGTCTATCGGGCTGCCCTTGACTGGATAAAAATGCAGATTATTTCCGGGAACAGTCTCGAAAAACTCGTTTTACCCCAGGCTTTTTCCAACGAAATAAAGAAGATCGGCACCCGTGACCGGACCGAAAATTTTTTTGACGCCCACCCTTCAAATGAGGCCATGCTCTATGATACAATACGAACACGTCAGGGATATGTGCCGGCCGGTATTATTCGGTCAGTGGATCCATTATTGATCGATATTCGTAACCCGATAGAACGCGGTGACCGTCTGGAATATCTCGGCAGGGATATTGAACCAACACCCTGCATCGTGGTTGCCATGAAGACTCAAGAGGGCAAATCGATCAATCGGGCAAATCCCGGAACCAAAATCATTCTACAGACCGAGCCGGTTCTTAACGGAGCGTTGGAGCACAGTCTGTTACGTAAAAACATGGAAGGTATATGAACCCGATCCTCACGATTCCTTTTCTAACGGAACCTTCGTATATTGATTTTCTGACAACCGTTGAACCCCATGTCGACAGTCTCCAGTTCAGCCTGCTCGGCACCCGCACCCTGGACAGCCGTATTTGCCTGGAAAACCTGGATATACATGAACAGTTGATGTCGGGACTTGCCCGCCTGTCCGAACCGAAAAAATACGTTTTACTGAACAGCCGCTTTTACCCTCCACAACTGCTTACAGATAAAAAAGGTCTGACAGAGGTCATTGTCGCTCTTGATGCATTTGCAGGCCGTGGACTGCTTGACGGCATTATCTACTGCGACCACTACCTGCTGCAAAAACTCTCCGATGAGGCGCCTGATCTGGCCGCCTCTCTTGAGGCCGTGCCGGGCGCCAACTGCATGCTCGATTCGTATGGCAAAGTAGACACCTGGCTGGGCTATATTGGTGACACCCGATTCAAACTGCCCGGAAAAATTCTCCTGGATCGGTCACTCAACAGAAACCTCGACAAACTGGCCCATGTAATCCGCCTGATCCGAGAAAAAATACCGGCAATAAAAATTGAAGTTCTGGCCAACGAAGGATGCCTGTTCCGCTGTCCGTTCAAACTCTCCCATGACGCGTATATAGGTCTTGCCAACGCCCAGGGCCATGACTCAACTTTTCGCATCAACCGGGAACTGGGCTGCGTCCGTCTTCTGGGCAACGAACCCTACCGCATTTTGCGCTCTCCTTTTATCCGGCCCGAAGATATGGAGACCTATCTCTGCCATGTAGACACCATCAAGCTCTGCGGCCGTACCCTTGGCGGGGATTTTCTGCAAAATGTTATCACGGCCTATATTGCCCGCAAATATGAAGGAAACCTGCTTGACCTGCTGGATGCGGCCCACTGGCTGTCGGCGTATCTCCATGTCGACAACTCCATGCTTTCCTGTGGTCTCATTGATATGTTGTCGCTCTGTGACGGAAACTGCAGGAACTGCGGGTTTTGCCAGGAACTGTTTCACTCGATCTCTCACCGGTTGCCGCTTACCATCAAAGACAACCGCACGGCTGTGAAGTGACGGATGTAGAGGATATTACGACCGGAGAGCTACAGTGCAGCGCTTTCGCCAGCCTGATCACCCAGTAATTCCCGCCACTGCCGTCAATGTGGATCAATTCGCCGCATTGACGCTTGAGAAAACTATTAATGACAAATAAAGGCTGGGTTTCATAGTACGCGCAACTGTTTTCATAGGCAAACCTTCTGCAGTGATGATGCCTTTGCAGAAGACGAGAAATATCCCCTGCCGGAATACGGCGGGAAAAGGCAAGAAAGGCGCCCTTCTCTGTATCAGCCAGAAACCTGTTCAGATCGGCCTGATCAAGGGATTGCGGAAGAACCTCAATGCCTGCAATGCTCTTTGCAGCATCCCTGCCCAACAATAACCAGTTGCTTGCCTCACCCAGGGGGGTATCCGGGGCAAGGCCAAGGAGTTTTTCCGCCCGCTCCCGATCGGCAAGCCACTCGTCCACCCCGCCAAGAAGCACCATTTCCTGTTTGCCAAGATACAGATCATTTTGCGCGGCCAGCAGAGCCATCTGCACGGGGAAGCGGTGATGGGTGACAAAGAGGTTTTTTCCCTCAAGGCCAAGATGGGAGGCCACATAAAATCCTGCGGAATTACTGAGCAGATTGATAAAGTCAACAGGCCTCGGCAGCAGATTTTGCCTTCTCCGCTGCCTGCATATCCGGTCAAAAACAGAAATATTGCCCTGGCCGGATGTCATGTACACTGCGGTTTTTTCAGGGAGCGCTCTTTTGCCCACAGCCTTGTGCGCTCCAAGGATCGCCAGTTGGATAAAATGATCCGCCCGACGGTAGACCTTACCGGTCAAAGATTTCAGCTCCATAACCAGATCAGGCTGCTGCTCTTTGGGCCGGGTGCTGTGAATGCCAAAGGCATGAACAAAAATCATGGCGCCGCCCTTTCAATGATGCAGGAGGTATTATTGCCGCCAAAGCCGAAGTAATTCAGCATGAAGCGACCATGGGTGACATCCATGTTCCGGATGATCGGCGGGACGGCAAACGCATCATCAAAAGGCATGGCCTGGGGTGTTGCCGGAATAAACCCGTTATCCACAGCCTCCATGACCAGGATCATCTCTGCCGGACCACAGCCCCCCAGAGTGTGACCGATATAGGGTTTCAGGGAAAAATAAGGCGGAATCTCAGCAAAGGCCTTCTCCATGCCCCGCATTTCCGCAAGATCCATCAGTTCCCCCCCTGTGCCGTGCGCCTTGAGGGCAACCAGGTCTGCAGGGTCTGTCTCCGCATCGGCAAGGCACTGCCGAATTACCCTGGCTATACCCTTGCCGGTGGGATCTGCTCCGGCCACGCTGTGAATTTCACAACTGCTCCGGCCACCGAGATAACGCCAGGCCGACGGCAGAACTTCATCCCGGCTGAGCAGGACAGCGCTTACTGCCTCGCCAAGAATCATACCGTTACGATCACGGCCAAAGGGACGCAGCTCATCCGGAGAGAGCAGCTGCATCAGGGCAAATCCTTCAACAATCACGGGCAGTGACAGCTCCAGCCCCAGAACAAGGGCATAATCAATAATCCGGCATTCAATCATTGCGGCCGCATCCATCATGGCGTTCATGCTCGAGGTGCAGGCGGTATTATAGGTAAGAGAAGGACCGGAAAAACCGAAGCGTTCCATGAGTCGGTCTGCATAAAAACCGCCGCCCACCCGCCGGCAGGGCAGCTCTTTGGGATCAAGACCGTCAATAACCTGTTCAATCGGCCGGGTCAGGGAATAATCAATGGAGGATGAGCCGAGAAAAACACCGAAGCGAGCGGGACAGACCCCATCCGGGAAAACCCGGCCCAGTAAGGCAGCGGTCACTGTTTCCAGGTATTGCTCTATAAGGTCTGCCCGGGCCCGTCGAAGGGTACGGTCAATCAGGTAATACGGAAACTGCGGCCGGTCGGGCAGGGAATCAATGCGTATGGTTGCCGGAGAAGCGCTTGCGCTGCGCAGGGCTTTAATCCTGTTTTCCCTGCTGCCAAGTGCGCAGAGCAGCTCACCGCCTGCAAGGGTAATCATCAATCTTTGGGCTGAATAAAATCGGCCAGTTCATTAATGGTGGTCACATGGCGACGAAAGGATTTGCTGTCGGTGATGCGCACCCCGAACCGGTTCAACAGGGCAACGGATATCTGCAGGGCATCAAGGGAATCCAGTTCCAGTCCGCTGGCGTCGGAAAAAAGCAGTACATCGTCATTGATATCATCAGGAGAGAGATGAAATTTTTCACACTCTTCAATGATCATTGTTTTCAACCGCCGTTTGAGCGCGATATCCTCTGATCCTTTCATAGTCCCCTTTTCATTCGCTGCGCCAGTATCATGCCGGCAACTGTCAACAACAGCATGCCGAAACCTGCCAGGGCAAGTGCTTCAGGCAGAACTTCCCGTGCCCCCAGACCGCGTAAAAATATATCAAGAAATCCCTCAAGTCCCCAGGACATGGGCGAGACGGCGGTAAAGGACTGCATTGCAGGGGGCATGTAAAATTTTGGCACCATGATGCCGCCGATGGCGCCAAACAAAATAT
>CAZURY010000181.1:0-5042 GCA_964623145.1 uncultured Desulfobulbus sp.
GAGTTGTCAAGGTGGAATTTATTAGCAAATACTCCCTCACCTTGTCAACAATTTTCTCTATTTTTCTTCGGAGATTAACTCACCCAGGTCGATATCAAAATCATCCAGCGCGGTTCCTGTCTTAACGGAGGGCATTAATTTATCACCGACCCTGCTCCCTGAAACCAATGGAGCAGGGGCGTCAAGATCGAGATTGTCAACGTGCAGATCCTCAAGGCCTGATCCGGGAGCGACTGACGATGGGGCCGGAGTTTCATTATCAGGCGCCTCGACAATCTCTTCAGCGTCCCCGTCCAGGCTCAGACTCTCCGTTGCCGAAACCTCACCCTCGGACTCCGGAGGGGCCAGATCGGAAATATCAATATCACCAAAATCAAGCTGCAGATCATCGCTTTCCGTTGCCACCTCATCACCTGTGCTATCGTCCGGAACCATCTCATTGGCAACTTCCGCCTCCTCGAAATCTTCAAAGGCAATGGTTCCCTCCGGTTCTGATTCATCATCCAGGTTCAAGGTATCTTGTTCCTCTTCGACGCCGGAGATGATTTCCTGCAGCGCTTCTGTTTGGTCACCGGTTACGGTTTCATCATCCATCTCATTTTCCTGCACAGTGGAATTTGTAGCTCCCGGCTCAAAATGAAGAAAAACCGGGGCCGGAGATTCATACACCGTACCCTCTAGTTCTTCGACAAGCTCGCCGATATTCTTCTTACACCTTTTACAGGACCCGAGTGTATCAAAAGAAATATATCCACATTTTGGACAACGCATATTCTTCCGCCTTATTTATAGTCTCATTCAGCCATACCGGCTAACCAAATACATCATATGTTTATTCGATCTTTGCAAAAAACATCGGCAGGGAGGACGAAAAAATATCCGCCAACCTACACTGTTTGCATTATGTCACACGCACAAAGAAAAAATCAAGGTCGAAATGCAAAAAGCAGCATGACCTTTCCGGGCAAGCAAAAATATCAAGACCTACTCTTGTACCCCTTCCTGGTGACAGAAGAAAAAAGAAAATCGTTTTTCCAATAATTCCGCCTTGCATTGCCCTCGGATTTCCATATAATACCTATAGTTATACTCGCACAATCGCATCTATTTTTAACGGATTCCAGCAAGAGAGACAACCATGCCACCAGCGCCCCAAACCATCATGACCCATGAATTTCGGGTTAATCTTTTTCACCTGGTGCTCTCTTCCCTGGTGGTCAATTTACTGGCATTGGCCATGCCGATCATGATGCTGCAGACCTATGATCGTATTTTACCCCATCATGGCATCGGCACCCTGACCCTGCTTGTTCTAGGCGTAATTACTGCGGTCTTCCTTGAAATGTTTTTACGCATCGCCCGCTCCTATTTAACCTCATGGTCGGGTGCGGTTTTTGAACATAAAACCTCCTGCAGCGCCATGGAACATATTCTGCAATCTCCAATGCAGCGTTTTGAAGAACAGGGATCCGGCACCTATCTGCAGAAAATGGCCTCAATCAGCAGGTTGCGTGGTTTTTATTCCGGGCAGGCTCTGCTCACTATTGTTGATCTCCCGTTCATTTTTATATTTCTTTTTCTCATATACTATATAGCCGGTAATCTAGTTTTTATTCCCCTGGGATTATTCTGTGCTTTCAGTCTGCTTGCCTGGTTTGTCGGTTATAAGCTGCGACAACAGGTAACCGAACAGGATTTCTCCGGCAAGATACGATATAACTTCATTATCGAAACCCTGTCAGGAATCCACACGCTGAAAGGGCTTGGCCTGGAAAAATTTTTTCTTCGCCGCAACGACCGATTACAGACCAGAATCTCCTCAGCCCATTATCAGGTAGCCCTGACCAACAACATTGCCATGAACTGCGGCATGCTCTTTTCCCAGATTATGACAGTGGCCGTGGTTTCCTTCGGCGCGCTTAAGGTTATCCACGGAGATATGGGCACCGGTGGCCTTGCCGCCTGTGTCCTGCTTTCCGGCAGAATAATGCAGCCGGTGCAACGGGCCCTTTCCCTCTGGACCAGATTCCAGTCTTTTTTCATCGACCGCAAGGAACTGCAGGATATCTTCAATCTGCCGACAACGACCTATTCAGACACAAAACAGATTAAGCAACCGGTCGGCCATGTAATTTTCCGCAATGTCTCTTTCCATTATGAACCGGAAAGTCCCATGTTGCTCCGAGATCTTGACCTGGAACTCCGCCCGGGCGACTCCCTGGCCATATCCGGTAGCGCCGGCTCGGGCAAGACCACAATTTTACACATGATCACCGGGCTGATCAAACCCAGTAAAGGGGAAGTTCTCGTCGACGGCGCCAATCCACATCTGGTTAAACCGGCTATTCTCAGCGCCCATGTCGGCTATCTACCGGAGAAGGGAACTATTTTTTATGGAACCATTCGCGAGAATCTCACCTTCTTCAATACCGCCAATGAAGAGGATGCCATGGTTGCGGCGAAATTCCTCGGAATAGATGACGCGGTGGCAGTTCTTCCTGCCGGCTATGAGACGCAACTGACCGATAACGTAACCGATCCGATTCCGCCCGGACTTAAACAGCGCATAGCCATTGCACGGGTACTGGCCAACAAGCCGCGAATTATTCTTTTTGATAATGCCGATCGTGGCCTGGATAAACATGGCTACAACCTGATGTTCAGTCTGCTTGGTCGCCTGAGACCTCGTACCGTCATGATTATCATCTCTGATGACCGCAATATCCTGCGGCTGGCCGACCGGGAATACTTCCTCCATCATGGACGACTCCAGGAAGCGGCTCCGGCTGATTCAAAAATCCATAATGTCCTCCCTTTCAGAGAGTTTAGGATATGAGTAACACGGCAAAATTTCTTGCTCAAGCGGAAGAATTTCGCCGTATTCTGGAACCGGCCGGCTGGCTGGGTCTGGACCGGATTTCTCCCCATGCCCGCGCCCTTACCTTCCTTCTCCCTGCTCTTGGCTGGCGGGGGCAGCCAAAACAAATTTGTGAGGCCCTGCCGCACATGCCGGGAGAAATAGATAAAATTGACCTGCTCAACAGCATGATCAATCTGGGATTTTATGCCAGATCTACGCCCCTTTATCTCCACAATGTCGACCCCCGGTTAACACCCTGCCTTTTTGTCAGCAAGGAAAATGCCCCCTATATCCTCCTGCCGGATGCCGAGAAAAGCGGCTGCGAGCTGTATAATCCTGCAGATGATACCATTCTGCCGCTGGCGGAAACCATGGACTGTCAGGGCACCCTCTATCGTTTCACTCCCCAGACCAAGGAAACCATTGACGGCGACAGGGTTCGTTCCAATGTCAGCGAGAAACCATTCCACTGGTTTCGCCAGCTTATCCGGCGATTCGATACTATTTTTATTCAGGCATTCACCGTCAGTTTCCTGATTAACATACTGGCCCTTGCCTCTTCACTCTTCGTCATGGTCGTTTACGACAAGGTCATCGGCAGCCGATCGGTAGAAACCCTGCGGTATCTCGTTTTCGGCGCCATCCTGGCCATGACCATGGAGGCTGTTCTCCGTTATCTGCGTGCCAGGAGCCTGGCCTTTTTCGGGGTCAGAATCGACGCCATCACCAGCCAGCTCATTTTTGAACGACTCCTTTTCCTGCCGCCCCGACTCATTGAAAGCTCCTCTATTCCCTCACAGGTTGCCCGTATCAAGGACTTTGACTCCATCAGAGATTTTTTTGCCGGTCCGACCGGAATCGCCGTCATGGAGCTGCCCTTTACACTGATTTTTCTCGTCACTATTGCTGTTATTGGTGGACCGCTGGCAGTGGTCCCGGTGATTCTCGGCGTCTGTTATTTTCTGCTGGCCTCCGTCATGCTTCCGAGGATCCAGGCTCGCACGGAAGAAGGCGCTGTGGCCGGCGTGAAAAGACAGGCCCTGCTGGTGGAAACCATGCAGAAAATACGCGCCTTAAAGGCCCACGGCCTTGCTGATACCTGGTGGCAGCGTTTTCATGAGCTCTCGGGCCAGTCTGCCATGACCGGTTTTTCATCCGCCTTTCTTACCTCACTTATCGAGGCCTTTGCCTATGGATTATCTGTTATTGCCGGTATCAGCACTCTTACCTTCGGCATCTGGCTCGTCTGGCAGGGACGAATAACCACAGGTGGCCTGATTGCCTCCATGATGCTGGTCTGGCGGGTGCTGACCCCCATGCAGGCCATTGTCAACTCCCTCATCCGGATCCGCTTCATCTTCCGCTCCATTGCTCAGGTCCACAAGCTGATCCGCACCCCTCCGGAAGGAAAGCTCACCGCAGTTGACCCCGAACTTTTCCGGCTCAAAGGGGATATAACCTTTAACAGCGTCGGCCTCAGATATACCGGAGAGCAAGGCCCGATTATCTCCGGCATGAATCTCCGTATCAAGGCCGGTGAAATTATCGCCATAGCCGGAGGGTCCGGCTCGGGAAAAACTTCCATCCTCAAACTGACCAACGGTTTGTACATCCCGCAGATGGGCTCCATACTCATCGACGGTCTTGATATCAGACAACGCGACCCGGTGGAACTCAGAAAAAATATCTCCTACGTTCCGCAGCTCATAGAACTCTTTCACGGGACTATTGAAAAAAATCTGCGCATGGTGAAACCGGATGCCACGGACGATGAACTGATGGATGCGATTACCTGGGCCGGAGCCAGGGAAGAGATACGGGCGCTACCCAGGGGACTGAACACCTTTATCGGCGATTATCGCTCAGAACAGCTCTCATCTGTTTTCGCCTTTCAGTTGAATCTGGCCCGAGGCTACCTGCGTGATGCGCCGATCATGCTCTTTGATGAATTCCCCTCGGCAATTATCAACGATACTGCCGGTGAGCTTTTCCGAGAATACCTGCAAAAAATGAAGGGGAAACGGACCCTGCTTTTTGTCACCGATCGCAAAGCGGATGTTTTACTGGCCGACCGATTACTCTATCTGACCGGTACCGGCCAGGTACTTGCCGGTGAACCGGAGGAGCTGCTTAACGCATTACAGGGATAGCCGAGACTACATTTAATTGATGCCAAAAAATC
>CAZURY010000182.1:0-2474 GCA_964623145.1 uncultured Desulfobulbus sp.
GTGGAATACGGATATATACACATCTTGTGCCTGAGTTACAAATAAAACCGGCATGGTTAAAAGAAATTACCATTCTGCAAACGAATAACAAAAAAACGCCTGCAGGTCCAGGGAACCGGCAGGCGAAAAAGGACATTTCATATAGCCCACGCATGAACAGTCGGGAAAAACAGGCTGCTCATACGATAAACGACTTCAAAAAGCAATTATTTTTTCTCGGATTTTTTTCGAATCTTTTTTTTCTCCATTTCATTAACCCTGACCGTCTTGAACCAGGCACGTCCGCCACCAGCCATTTCCGCCAGATTTTTATATCCTTTCATGGTTAAAAATCTGCCGGCAATATTCTCCTGTTTTCCCATAACATCGACAATGACTATTTTCTTATCTTTAGGGAGAGCCTCATACTTGTCCTCAAGATCATCAAGCGGTATATGAAAAACATGTCCCTGTTTAAAGGTTCCGATTTTTTGCAACTCCGGCCCTCCGATGTCGAGGATGACGAGGTTACCCAGTTGTTTATAGACCTTCTCCGGATACATTTTGGGAATCTTGACTTTTGGATAGTCAACTGTACGAACGACCGGGTATCTTCTGCGTATCCAGTCCGGTAGTCCTCCCGGGTATACTTTTACGTTTGTGTATCCTAATTTCACTGCCTGCCTGGCAGCTTCCGGACTTTTCAGTCAGCCCGGACCCTTGCAGAAAAAAACAAGGAGTGTATTTTTGTCCTTGGGCAGGTTCGGATTACCCTTTACCTTGCTTGATGGAATATTCACCGAACCTCTGATGGTTAAATCCTTAAATTCTATGGGACTCAAGGCATTAGCAAGCACCATGGGAGCCCCATGGTACAATTCATACTTTAATGCATCAGCCTCAATTGTCGGTATATCAATACCGGCAGCAACCAAAGGGCCGGGAGTAAATCCCGTGCTGCAGATAAAAAAAACGAGTAGAAAAAATATCAGGCTACTTTTTTTCATTTTTTTCCCTTGTCAGAAGAATTCTTTTTCTCGTCCATATCCTTGAAATCGCTGCCGTCACGAAATCCTTTCAGATACATCTTGTGAAGGAGCGGGTTTGCGCTTTTATTATCCACCTGTTGGCTTATATTTTGACTCTTTTTCATACCGGCGATAAAACCAATGTGATAGGAACGATCAACTTCCTGTTTACTTGTTTTCCCGCTGTAATAAAAGGCGCTCACGCAATTTCTCAACATAAATAAACACAGTAAAATCAGAATAATGCCAGTGGCATAAACACCCAGGCGCGTATGAAGAGGAAGTTTATTATTCACAGGTGCAAGCTCTACACTATGCAATTGTTTCCTCACTTGTGTCTTTCTGTAAATAGTATTTATGAACAACCACTTTCCAGCCTAAACTGAGCGTTTCGCCACATCTGCAAATGAAAATCGCTCAATTCAGGTCTAAACAAAAGTTCGTTGTATGATTGTATACATAATCAGAAAGACCAGCCCCATGCCTATGGTTAAGGCAGTAAAACCAAAAAGATAGGCAAATATTACCAGCCATCTTTTGGGCTTATCAACTATGATATCTTCCAGACGGTCCTCCTTGACCAGCATTGCATACTCGCGCGGCCGTTCATGCTTAAATTCGTCAAGAGTGACGGAGCCGGTAAATATGACTCTATCCAGGGGCCATTTCTCAGGCCGGATATGGGTGTTGAAAAAATGAATGGTAAAAATAAAACCTGTGGCCAGCAGCGCCTCATCACTGTGAATAATTGTCGCGATATTTAACCAGGAACCCGGAATGTACTGAGTGACCCAGGTGGGGAACCAGAGGCAGATACCGGTAAGACCAATGACCGCAACACCCCAGAAGACCGCAAAATAGTCAAATTTCTCCCAATAGGTCCAACGGCCATACTGTGG
The DNA here is from genome assembly GCA_964623145.1 of uncultured Desulfobulbus sp. Taxonomy (GTDB): domain Bacteria; phylum Desulfobacterota; class Desulfobulbia; order Desulfobulbales; family Desulfobulbaceae; genus DRLX01. The sequence continues at coordinate 1,907 of CAZURY010000182.1, forward strand.
CCTCGGCCCCTTGCCGACAAACCACTTGAGCGTTTCCCCTATTTCTTTTGCATCCTGGAGATTGGGAACCATGCCGATGGTTTTATCAAACATGAAGCTCAACAGGGATCTGTCGCTCTTGCGCCAGTTTTGATAGATCAAAATGAAATGAAGAAAAAAATAGCCAAAGGTCAGCACGGCGCCGATCCTATGCAGGACGCCAAGCACCCTGAAGCTGCCGAAAAAACTGGCAATGGCACCGGCCCATGGCTCGTCGGCAAATTTCAGAGCCATACCGGTAAGGGCAAGAGTCAAAAAGCTGATAATCACTGTTAGATGCAGGACTCTGGCAAAAACATTAAATCTTTGAACGTATACTATCTCTGGTCTACTCATTTGGGCTTACCCTTTTCTTGTACATGTCCGGCGCAAAACCGGGAACGTTAATAGATGCATTCCATTTCCATTTCATTGCCGACAATGCTGGTTATTTTTTTCGCCTGCGAGCTCTTCTCATCATTTCCAGACGCTCTTTGAATGATCGCGGGAACCAGAGCAAGGTATGCAGACCGAAAAGTGAAAAGGTACC
>CAZURY010000182.1:2574-5040 GCA_964623145.1 uncultured Desulfobulbus sp.
CCACCGGCCAGCATGGATGCCTTGCCATGATAACTCTCACGATATGTTTCCACCTCTTCCCTGTGGCATTTTGCGCATTCACTTGCCTGTTGTTTTCTAAAAACGGCCCCGGTGACCCGCGCGGCCCCGTGCGCAGAATGGCAATCACTGCAAACCGGAAAACGTGATGTGTCCGCCCCAACCGGTGGATTGTGAATGGATTGCTGAATCTTCCGAGCTACCCCATAATGGCAACTCTCGCAGGTGTCGCTTACATGGCTGCGGTTCACCGTTGATGCTGGATCAGCGGGCGGTTGTATTGAATGTCCTGTATGACAGCTTGCACAGGTGGCCGAAACCAACAAACCGCTTTTCACAAGACCTTTACCATGGATACTCATAGAATAGGTGGCGACAATCTTCTGCTCATTGCCCTTTATCCTGACAGCGGCTTTTTTACCCTCCTGGTGGCAGGCCCCGCACAGCAGCGGAATATTTATGGGATTGATGGGTGAGTCCGGATTGGCCTTGGACATATTATTATGCTTGCCATGACAGTCGGTGCACCCTGGAGCATTCGGATCCAGCTTAGCCAGCAATTTGCCATGGATACTGTTTAAATAGACCTTACTTTGTTCAGGATGACAGGCGGAACAGTCAACCGGTCCGGAATCCTTGCAGATTGGGTCCCTGGCGCTGTCCATATTAGAATGACACTTTACGCAGGCGATTTTTTCCTTCTTGTGCAGGGTTCCTCTAAATTCATCATACTCATCCGTATCCACATACAGACTATCCACTCCCCCCTCTTCATCGGCCTTAACAAGATTCGGGTTACTGTGGCACTTCAAGCAGTACGCATTGGAATATTCGCCCTGATAGGCGATCTTACTCTGTTCATGGGGCTGATGGCATTCAATGCAAGCCGGTATTTTGTGAGGTTCTTTCTCCCAAAGTGACTTTCTGATCACTTTGCGGTGGGTGTTTTCAATGTTGGCATGACAATGCATGCAGGTTTTGGCCACATTTTGTGGATTGGTCGAAGAGGCGGGATCGGTATGGGGACGAACATTATGTGAGGTGTGACAACTGGTGCACACGGCTGCAACTATCAACCCTGACTGCAGTAATGCCTTGCCATGCATGGACATGGAAAAATTTTTCAATACATTATGCTGATCAATATCCTCATGGGTCCTGGTCATTGGTGAACCTTCCCGGTGACACCGACCGCATGTCATAGGAATATTTGTGATATAAACCTTTGATTCAGGGTTGTCCGGCGGCAGGATGTCATGCGTTCCATGGCAGGTATAACAATATGGAGCCAGATCATCGCCCCTGTCCCGCGCCTTGCCGTGAATGCTTTTCTCGTACACCTCACCAACCTCGTCATGGCACTCTTCACAATTCACCTTGGCCAGTTTGACGGGGTGTTCATCTTCGGTGTCCGCATCCTGATGGCAGGAAACACACTCCTCTTCTCCATGGACGGACTTGGAAAGAATATCGGCATTCACATAAACGGAACTGTCATCGGCCTCCCGGGTGAGATCCTCATCACCATGACATTCCAGGCAATCCTCATTACTCATGGACAGGACATTGCTGCTGCTCATAGTCAGGGCAAGCAGAATAATGAAGAAAAAACCAGCCCAGCTCTCTATCTTTTTCCCGATAATGGTTTTCATGTCTCCCATCCTGTTTGATCAATGATTGGAATGCTCACTTACTGTAAAAATAGTCCCTTCTTTTATGGGGTACCGCCGGCAACACGACAAAAAAAGCAGAAAATGAATGGTTGTTCATTCATTAAAATATATATAAATCATATATTGAATATATGCAAAGAAAAAATTATGCATCCATGCACGGGTAATTCTGCGCTCGGCAGAGATAAAGCGTGTAAAACTGGAAAAATCGTGTGTGGAAAATCCGGGTGGGGAATAAATCGAAGAAACAGACAGTTCAAGGGATATGTGGTAACAGCGTACCGGTAGAGATACCGGTACGCTGTTTGTCCGTACCAGAGGATGGAAGTCAGTTGACAGAGGACAGTCTAATTATCGTCTGCGCGTACATAACTGCGGCTGACTATTTGTATATCATCTTTATCATTGTTCGGAGTTTACACCTTTGTTGGATCGAAGTACTTGAATTTAGAGCCTTTGAGAATGGCATCCACCGAGCCGATGGTTCCCTTCATGTAGAATACATTCGGTTTAGTGTTATCTTCCGGACGCAGTACCCAGACCTCCTCCTGGACCTGATGGACCAACTTGTAGACTACGCTGTCCGGGTCACTGAGATTACCAAATGTTCTGGCGCCGGTCGGGCAGGCAGCGGAACAGCCTGTCTGGGTCTCTCCTTTGGAGAGCCGGGTTTCCCAACAGAAATCACATTTATCAATGGCATGCCTTTCCTCATCAAAATACCTGGCATCATAAGGGCAGGCAAGCATGCAGGTTTTGCAGCCGATACACTTTT
>CAZURY010000183.1:0-3741 GCA_964623145.1 uncultured Desulfobulbus sp.
GCAGCCGACCACTCCAAATTTGGTGTGCAAAACCCGGGTTATTCCCAGACATAGGCGGCGGAAAGTTGCGGGTTTTCCTGCCAGGGAGCCTTCATGTAGCTCCATACCCGGCTGTTCACCAGTCGGTCGATTTCCCGGTAGAAATTAACGGCTCCCTTGAACCCGGCATAGGGCCCGCCTGAGTCATAGCTGTGCAGCTGCTTCATTGGCACGCCCAGTTTCTGGATGGAGTATTTTTCTTTGATACCAGCGCAGAAGAGATCCGGCTTCATCAGCTCGACCAGTTTCTCCGCCTCATACTGGTTGAGGTCATCGATAATAAGTGTTCCGTTATCCATGTCTGGAGCCAGGCCGTCGTAATGCTTGAATTTGACGCCCGCTGCTTCCAGGGCCTTCAGTTCCTCTTCGCTTTTACGGGGGTTGTATCGGGTATCATCCGGCTCTACTTCAATCTCTTCAATATTGCGGCTGTCCGCATCCACTTTGAGAAACGGAATCACCTGGCGTCCCTCATAATCATCCCGGTGAGCAAATTCATAACCGGCCGAGATGGTTTTCATTCCCAGTTCCTTGAACAGTTCCTGGTAATGATGCGCTCTGGAACCGCCGACAAAGAGCATTGCGGTTTTATCTTTCGTGCGCGGCAGCACATCTGCCAGTGCAGCCTCCACCTGCGGCATCTCCTCGGCAATGACCTGTTCAACTCTGTCTATCAGGGCCTGATCTTCAAAATAGGCTGCGATTTTACGCAGAGATTTTGCCGTTGCCTTTGCACCGATAAAGTTAACCTTGATCCAGGGAATTCCGAATTTAATCTCCAGCATATCGGCAACATAGTTGATGGATCGATGGCACATGACCGCATTGAGGTCGGCCTGATGGGCCGAGGCAAACTGGTCATAGGTCGAGTTGCCGGAAAAGGTCGCAATATTGGTAATGCCGCATTTTTTGAAAATTCGGTCGATCTCGAAACCGTCACCGCCGATATTGTATTCACCAAGCAGGTTAATTTTGAATTTACCTTTCCTGGGCTCGTCATCTTCACCGACCAGATGTCGGAAAAGCTGGTTATTTGCTATATGGTGACCAGCTGATTGACTGACGCCTTTGTAGCCTTCGCAGCTGAACGCAAAGACATTGCAGTCACCGAGCTTTTCCTTCATGTTTCTTGTCACTGTGTGAATATCATCACCAATCAGCCCCACCGGACAGGTGGCAAAAACCGCGATTGACTTTGGATGCATTAAATCGTAGATCTCCTGTATGGCCCGGGTAAGTTTTTTCTCCCCGCCAAAGATGATATCTGCGTCCTGCATATCCGTGGAAAAGCAGTAATTCATATAATTTTCACCATCGGGACCGGCCCCGGTCTGGTTACGCCTTGTCAGCCAGGCATAAAAACTACAGCCGATGGGACCATGTACCAGGTTGACAATGTCACGGGTCGGTCCCATGATCACCCCCTTACAGCCGGCATAGGTACAGCCGCGCATGGTGATTATTCCCGGAATGGTCCGCACGTTGGCGGTAATTTCAGGCGTCTGGTTCTCAAGCGCCTCATTGATCAGTATCTGTTTGGAGCGTTTACGGGCCACCTTGGGCGGATATTTCTTTATAAGCTCTGCCTTGATATCTGTGGGGTCCCAATGCACCATTTTTTCTTTTACTGTTGCCATGTTCTTCTCAACTCCTCGTTTAAGGGCAGCCTGTGGACAAAAAAACTGCAGCTATAAAATGGCCCCGGTTCCGGTTTCACCCGTTCGCACTCGAACGGCATCGGTGATGGGCAGAATAAAAATTTTACCGTCACCCGGCATTCCCGTCTGATTAGTTGTGACAAGCGCCTGAACAACATCAGTAACTCTGTCGTCTTCAACAACGACGGTGACCATACGTTTGGGATAAAGTTTTCCCTTCTCTCCTAGAACAGAAGCGGCTTCTTCATACCCCTGTTCAGCCCCCTGAAGAACCTTGGGGTTGACAAAGCCCTTGCCCCGCCCCTGGGCCTCACGGGCAAAGTAGGCATCTATTCCCACATCCGTCAGCGCCTTCTTGGTTTGATTCATCATGTTGATGCGTATAACCGCAACTACCTCTTTCATGCCGTCACCTCTTCCTCAACAGGGGCGGTTACCTCTTTTGTGCCGGAACTGATGGTGTACACCTCATCAACATCACTGACAAAGATCTTGCCGTCACCAAAGGCTCCTTTACCTTCGGAGCGTGCCGTATCCACTATGGTCTGGATGACGAAATCCTTGTCTTCCTCGCCGACCACGGACATGAGCATGGTTTTTGGTATTTCATCATAGGTGACATCTCCGATCTTTATTCCTCTCTGCTTCCCTCTGCCTGCAACCGAGTATTTGGTCACTGCCGGGAACCCCGCATCCATAAGGGCTGCAAGAACTTCATCCGATTTTTCCGGTCTGACAATAGCTCTGATCATTATCATCGTGTACTCTCCAGAATTGTTTTGGCGAAACGCTCAATTTAGGTGAAAGAAATTGCCTGCAAACGATCCGGATGATCAGTTCATCAGGCCGAACTCCATGAGCAGCTTCTCCAGTTCCTCTATCTCCATGGGCGTGGGAACCACAAAGGTATCGTTTCCATCGATTGCCTTGGCCAGACCTCGGTATTTATCGGCCTGGGGCACCTCTGGTTTCCATTCGATCACAGTCTGTCTGTTGATTTCGGCACGCTGGACATCGTTATCCCGGGGTACAAAGTAGATCATTCTTGTGCCCAGCTTCTCAGCAAACTTTTCAATCATCTCCTGTTCATTATCCACTTTACGCGAGTTGCAGATCAGACCTCCGAGGCGGACATCACCGGACTGGGCAAACTTGACAATACCCTTACTGATATTATTGGCCGCATACATGGCCATCATCTCACCGGAGACAACGATGTAAATTTCCTCGGCCTTGCCGTCACGAATAGGCATGGCAAAACCACCGCAGACAACATCACCAAGAACGTCATAAAAGGCGTAATCCAGCTCTTCACTCTCTTCATAGGCGCCAAGGGATTCCAGCATGTTGATCGAGGTGATAATTCCGCGTCCCGCGCAGCCGACACCGGGCTCCGGCCCTCCGGATTCAACACACCAGGTGCCGCCGTAGCCGAGTTTTCTGATATCCTCGAGTTCCACATCCTCGCCTTCTTCGCGAAGAGTATCGAGCACTGATTTCTGGGCCAGCCCACCAAGCAGGAGCCTGGTCGAGTCAGCCTTGGGATCGCAACCGACAACCATCACCTTGCGACCGAACTCGACAAGCCCTGCCACCGTATTCTGGGTAGTGGTGGATTTGCCGATGCCGCCTTTACCGTAGATTGCCACCTTTCTCATTTTCTTTTCCGCACTCATTGTCCATACCTCCAGTATTCAAATAGGATCTTGCCGGGCAAACGTTTACATTATGCAGGTGATGCCGGTGAAACAGCATCCCGGTGAACGGTTACCCTGCCGGAATATCCGGTCTGTTTTCCGCAACTCAATTTAGGTTTTGTTGTTTTCCCTCACTATGGCAAAGGGTGTGCCATAACAATAGTAAGTTGTTTTTCGGTGATTATTCAGCCAGTTAGAATGATTGCCGTCCGCTATTCTCTCTTTGCCGGGTACTGACCTTCACCGGCGATTTTGTGAACAACATGACAATTAGGTAGCGTGGTGACATTTTTGTCGGGAAGGTAAAATTGTGAAAAACAGGAGGTTGTAAACAGAGATGCTGGATT
>CAZURY010000183.1:3841-5027 GCA_964623145.1 uncultured Desulfobulbus sp.
GATTCAGGAGGGAAGGAACAGGGTAAAAACAACCTGACTTCAGAAGAACAGTCCGGTTGCCATGTGCAGAAACTCTTCGGGATTGAGGGATTTATTTCCATGGCGGACTATGGTGGTCAGGGTCTGCAGCTGGGGATCAGTCAATAAAATTCCCTCTTTTTGCAGCTGCAGATGAAGAGCACGTCTACCGCTTTTGCAACCAAATCGTAGCGTGCGCTCCATGCCGACCAGGTGCGGGCTGTACGGCTCATAGGTTTCGGGATGAACCGCCAGGCCGTGCTGGTGGAGTCCGGTTTCGCAGGTAAATATATTTTTACCGACTATGGGATGGTTCCCTGCTATTTCAGTGCGTGCGGCCTTTGCCACAAAATCGCAGAGTTTGGCTAACCGCTCAGGGTGATAGCGGTCGCAGCTTTTGTTCAGTGACAGAAATCCCACCACCTCTTCCAGGCGGCAGTTTCCTGTCCGCTCGCCAAGACCAAGTACTGTGGCGTCCAGCCAGTCTGCTCCCGATTCCAGGGCTGCAATGGAATTTGCGGTGGCCATGCCAAAATCATTATGGCAGTGCACTCCGATCTCTATGCCCTTTTCCTGCCGAATAAACCGGACAAGTTTACCCATGTCCGACGGGGAGCAGATTCCCACCGTATCCGCAAGGCGTACGCGGGCAGCTCCACTGTCCCGGGCCAGCTGAACCAGAGTACGTAAAAAACCAGGATCAGCTCTGGAAGCATCTTCAAATCCCACTGAAACCACTGGGATATTCACCCGGAGGGCCTGATGGATTGAGCCTGCCAGCTTGCGTTTAACCCAGTCCCGGTTTTTGCCCAGCCGTTTTTGTATATGCAGGTCTGAAGCAGGTATGGAAAGGGAAAGCACATTCGGTTGACACCGGGCCGCGAAAAGAATGTCTTCGTTCCTGCACCGGCACCAGAGTCCCAGGCGACATCGGGAACCAACAATCTTACGGGCATCAGCTGCCAGCTCTAAAAGATGGGTACTGGCCGGAGAGGCTATGCCAAGCTCTATTTCATCTACGCCGACTGAACCAAGAAGAGCAATTATATTGCGACGAATCGCATTGGTAAACAGGACACCTGGCGCCTGTTCCCCTTCACGAAGGGTGGAATCTATGAGGCGTGTTTTTTTCATTATCGTCTTCCCACCCCTGAACTTGTAATATCGG
>CAZURY010000184.1:0-5016 GCA_964623145.1 uncultured Desulfobulbus sp.
ACATCTGCTATCTGTTTACTGGTATATCCTTTGACAACAAGTCCAAGGACGTCCTGTTCCCGGGGTGTCAGGCCGACCATGGAGGGATCACGGTGCTCCCGAAAAGCGGAAAACATGGCATCGGTGACCTCGGTGGAGAGCTGGGGTGAGATATAGGTTTTGCCGGAGCGTACCGTTTCGATGGCGGTTAACAGTTCCGTGTCCGAGTCATCCTTGATCAGATACCCATGTGCACCGGCAGAGATGGCATTATAGAAGTATTGGCTGTTGCGATGCATTGTCAGGATCAGGATACGGATATCCGGGTAGAGGGCCAATACCTTTTCGATGGCGTCAATCCCGTTCAAGTTGGGCATGGAGATATCCATTACCACTAAATTCGGCTGTTTACGGGCAAGAAAGTTCAGCAATTCCTCACCATCACCCGCTTCACCGATGACCTGCATATCGGATTCCAGCTCGATTATGGTGCGTAACCCTTTCCGGATTAAACTGTGATCATCGGCAATAACGACGCGATATGGAGAGGTTGACATGCTTGTATCCCCTTCTTATTTGAATCGCAGGCTGACCGGACAGTGATCCGAGCCGGTGATATCATCGTGGATGGCCGCATCAACAACCCGGTCACGGCTGCCGGGGTCAACCAGAAAGTAATCAATGCGCCAGCCGATATTTTTTGCCCGGGCGTTAAAGCGATAGCTCCACCAGGTATACTGATCCGGTTCGTTATTGAACAGGCGAAATGTATCCACATAACCAGCCTGGATAACCTCATCCATCCAGGCCCGCTCCTGAGGCGAATAACCGGGGTTTTTTTCATTAGCCTTTGGATTGGCGAGGTCTATGGGTTTATGGGCGACATTGAGATCGCCGCAGAGAATTATGGATTTTTTTTTGGCAAGACGGTCCATATAGTTCAGGAGCCGGATATTAAACTGCTGTTTGAAATCGATACGTTTCAACTTGGGTTGAGCGTTAGGGAAATACGCGGTTATAAAGTAAAAGTCATCAAATTCAAGTGTCAGTACTCTGCCCTCGGCATCAAAATTCTCTTCATCCAGGCCGTATTGAACGGACATAGGTTCTATCCTGCTGAAAACGGCCGTTCCGGAATATCCTTTTTTCCGGGCCGGATACCAGAAGATGTGGTAGCTGGGAATGTTCCTGACTTCATCGGGCAACTGGTCCGGCAGAGCCTTGATTTCCTGCAGAGCGAATATATCGGCATTCAGTTCAAAGAAGCTGTCGAGAAATCCTTTTTTCAAGGCGGCACGCAGGCCGTTGACATTCCAGGAGACAAGAAAAAGTCCATCTTGCTTACGCTTACTTTTCGTATTCTTCGGCTGGATATTTCTGGGGATAACACCAATCTTTGGGCAAAGATCGGCTATGATGCAGCTGTCACATTTGGGACGCCGGGGTCTGCAGGTACCCTGACCAAAGGCGACCAGGATGGAATTAATGGTGATCCAATACTGTTTTGGCAGCTTTTTTCGCAGGGCCATCTCGGTTTCAAGCGGGGTTTTGGTCTCCACATAGCCCCAGATATTCATGATGCGGTGGACATGGGTATCCACGCATATGGCAGGTTTACCGAATGCAACAGCCACCACCAGATTTGCGGTTTTTCGACCTACACCGGGCAGCTCAATCAGTTCGTCAATCGTCTCGGGAACCCGGTCGGAAAATTTTTCCTGCAAAACTCCGGGAAGCGCTGCCAGGTATTTTGCCTTGTTCCTGAAAAAACCGACCGGATAGATGATTTTCTCCAGATCGGCAACCGAGAGTCGGGCAAGCTCCTCGGGAGTTGCGGCCCGTTTGAACAGACGACGGCTGGCTGCAGCCGTAACCTCGTCTTTGGTGCGGGCAGAGAGGATGGTCGCCACCAGAACCTTGAACGGGTCTTTTGTCTGGGCGGCGATAAGATCCACCACCGGCACCTGATAACCGGCAACCTCCTGTTGGAGGAGGCTTACAACCTGTTCGAGGTCAAAGGTTGTTTTTCGTTTGTTAGCCTTTTCCTGCATCTGTCGTCTACAGGGTTTCCGCCAGTTTCTCCTGAACACTGGGAAAGAGGCTCATATCAGTATGGGGAAGGAAGAGTGAGGCCATATAATAGGACATGAATTCGTTATTTTCGGCAAGTTCAAGGTTGGTAATCAACTGGCGCACTTCCACCCGTTCCCGGAAACGATCGACATCGGAGAGGCTGATCTGGCAGCCAAGCATGGAGGCATTGCCGAGATAGAAAAATTTATCTCTGTCCACGTCGGGCAGCAGGCCGATACAAATAGCCTTTTCCAGGTCAATATAGGCGCCAAAGTTACCGGCCATGATAACCCGGTCCAGGTCACTGAAGTTCAGGCCTACGGAATCAAGCAGGGTCTGGTAGCCGGCGTACATGGCGCCTTTTGCCCGCATCAGGTTGTCCAGATCCACTTCGGTGATAACAATGTCCTCGCCGATCAGCGAATCCTGTCCCCAGGCCAGCACATATTCCCAGCCCTCCCGCCCTTCCCGTATGCGTGGATGATCAAGGTTGCGGTTAAATTTTCCCTGCTGGTCAATGACCCTGGCCTCCAGCAGTTCGGACACTATTGATATAAGACCGGAGCCACAGATACCGCTGGGTTTTATCCGACCAATGGTGACGATCATCGGATCATAGGTTTCCGGATGAATCTGGAAATTTTCAATGGCGCCGGTGGAGGCCCGCATCCCATATTGAATACCCCCGCCCTCAAAGGCCGGTCCGGCCGAGCAGGCGGCACAGACCATCCATTCTTTGTTGCCGACCACAATTTCGCCATTGGTGCCTATATCGATAAACAAACTGATTTTTTCCGATTTTGCCATCTGGCAGGCATGGACACCGGCAACGATATCACCGCCCACGTATGAGGCGATACATGGATAGAGAAAAAGGCGAACAGATGGGTGGGCATGAATGCCGAGACCGGCAGCCTTGGTCAGGGGAAACTGGCTGACTGAAGGTACATAGGGAGATTCCCGGATATATTTGGGATCAAGACCCAACAGAAGATGCGACATAACCGTATTGCCGGCAGCCATAATATAACTTATATCCGCCGGGCTGATAATCATATCCCGGCAAATATCTTCAATAATGGTGTTAATGGTGCCGACCACCTTCTCCTGCAAGGCCTGGAGCCCGCCGGGACGACCGGCATAGATGATTCGGGAAATAACATCCTCGCCATAGCTGATCTGACCGTTATAGCCGGAAGCTTCGGCAATAATCTTGCCGGTATTTAAATCTACCAAAACCCCGGAACAGGTCGTCGTGCCTATATCTACGGCAAGACCGTAAAGGCGGGAGGTCGTATTGCCGGCCTCCACGTCGATAATTCGAAAGGGTTCACCTTTGTATTTTCCCCGAAGCAGGAGCAGGGTAATCTTCCATTCCGATTCCCGCAGGGCCCTGGGCAGAATTTTGATCAGTTCCGGATGATCATAAGATGGCTCCCGCGGGTCGGGCATGACCTGCTTGATTCCGCGCATAACCCGCTGCATATCGGAAATATTATCTTCCATTGTCGGTGGCGGCAGCTCAAGGTAGAGCTTGCTCACCGGAGGATCCACCTGCCACTCACCAATCAGGGCATCAAGTGAGCGGGCGGAGATGGTACGGGTTGTTTTCGGTTTGCGTTTCAGCGCTTTACCACTCTTCGTGGTCATCTCGGGAATAGTGACCGTGAGATCCGACTGCACCGATGACAGACAGGCCAGTCGATAGCCCTGTTCCCAGTCTTCCTGCTTCAGGTTTGCCTTGTTCGAGCGAACTTCACCCTTATCGACCCTGATTTTGCATTTGCCGCATACGCCGTCACCACCACAATAGGCGTGAATATAGACCCCGGCTTCAGCTGCGGCTGAAAGTAAATTCTCGCCCTTATCCACGCGGATTGTTATGTTGTCGGGCAGAAATGAAATGGTGTGCTTCATGGGAACTCCGAGGGGAAATAAATGATTTTTCCTGGGGATTAAAAAAACAATTTATAGCATGAAATCAACAGGAAAGCAATGAGGGAACACGTATGGGGCAAATGAACGGGAAGCCGCAGGGCAGGCAATGGCTGAAAATCAGCGTGCAGACGCCCGCAATACTTATGGAACCGGTTTCAGATCTTATGGCGGTTCTCAGCGGTTCCGGGGTGGAGCTCAGTCCCGAGACGTCACGGGGCAGTAAGATAAGTGGTTTTTTTCTTGCAGCCGGCGAGGCGGACGGCCATGGCGAAATTGTAGAGAGTGTTCATGTGAAAATGGAGGAGCTTTTTGCTCTCTATGGCCTTGTCATGCCAGGGTTGAGTATTGAAACCTTTGACGATCAGGAATGGGCGACAAGCTGGAAGCGGTTTTTTACTCCTGTGGAAATTGCCCCCGGGTTGATCATCAAACCATCCTGGGAAAAATATCGGGCGAGGAAAGGTGAACGGATTATTGAAATGGACCCTGGGCAGGCATTTGGCACCGGTCAACACGCTTCAACGAAAATGGCGGTTTCCCTGTTAATCGGATCCCTGACCAGGCATCCGGCGGACAGGATGCTGGATGTGGGTACCGGAACAGGTATCCTGGCCATGGCAGCGGCTCTGTTTGGCGTCCCATCGGTTGTCGCCATTGATAATGATTCGGAAGCGGTGCGGGTGGCCGGAGAAAATATCGCTATCAATCATCTGGAGTCGGACATTGACGTCAACACCACGGATCTCATTGATTTGCATGGTCCATTTTCCATGATTACGGCTAATATCGTTTTTAATGTCCTGGTATCGATGGCGCCGCATCTGCAGCAATTACTCCAGTCGGAGGGCAGGGTCGTTCTTGCGGGTATTCTGAAGGGTCAACAGGAGGAAAACTGTATTCGAATTTATGAAGAGCTGGGACTGCAGGTAATTGATTCAATGCATGAGAAAGAATGGGCAGCGCTTCTCCTGGAAAAAACAAACTGAAGTAACGTGGACAGGAGTTTCGATCTTCTTATTGACAGTT
>CAZURY010000185.1:0-5002 GCA_964623145.1 uncultured Desulfobulbus sp.
TGCCATTTCCTTTTTTGATGCCGCTTCTTTGATATGACTGCAGTTATAGTTGAGGCAAAAGATAGGCTTGATGATAAACGTACAGCCCTGTAGGCCGAGATAACAGCATTCATCCCCATTATTGTGCGGTTCTATTGCCACGCCCAAAAGTAGATTGATCAACAGTAAAACCGCGTCCGTGTTGCCGGCCATGTAACTGCTGCAACAGCCGCCGTCAGGCCTGGCCGCACAGGCGCTGCAACGACTGCCCATATCCATTGCCTGCATCTGTCTGCCCAGGGCGTCTTCCTCTTGTTGTAACTCTCTTAGTTTTTTAACTATTGCCTGATCCTGTAAAAGCCTCTGACCATGTTGCTGAAAAATCTTTCGGGCAACGCGCAGTTTGTCGTTTATGGAACCCGAGTAAAAGGAAGCAAGATTTTTTGCCGCTATTGTTGTCATTTATTCCCCGCCTGTTGCATGAATGTTTTCCAGATCGGGGCTGCAGACCGGCCACCGGTTTCTCCTCTGCCAAGAGTCCGTCCACGGTCGTGGCCAAGCCAGATTCCGGTGGTCAGTGTATGGGTGTAGCCGATAAACCAGGCATCTCGATTATCATCCGTTGTTCCCGTCTTGCCGGCTGCACCGGGCACTCCTTGCGCCTGCTTGCCGGTGCCCTGTCGGATAACCTCTGTGAGTATTTGTGTGATTGTTGCTGCAGTTGCCGGGGAAATTACTCTTTTCGCCGGCGGGTTGGGCCAGGGGCGTATTCGACCGTGCCGGTCCCGCACTCTGGTTATGGCACGGGGACGATGGTAGAGGCCCTGGTTGGCAAAGATGGTGTAGGCTCCCGTCATCTCAAGCAGGGTTACCGGCGAGGCGCCAAGGGCCAGCGGCAGTTCGGGTTTGAGCTGTTCGCTTATGCCGGCCTTTTTTGCCAGTTGCAGGACAGGTTGCAGGCCGATTTTTTGTAACAGTTTGATGCTGACGATGTTTCTTGAGTGAATAAGCGCCTGGCGCAAACTGGTCGCTCCATAGTACTTATGACTATAATTTTGTGGTCGCCAGATCGAACCATCGGGATTTTTTACGGCCAGGGGAGCATCAAGGAGTTTCTGGTCCGGAGAGATTCCTTTTTCCAGGGCAGCCGCATAGAGAAGTGGTTTAAAGACCGATCCGGGCTGACGTCTGGCGACAACAGCACGATTATAGGGGCTTGTCCGATAGTCGCCGCCGCCGATCAGGGCACGAATGTTGCCACTTGCCGTATCCAGGGCGATCAATGCTCCCTGGGGCGAATTTTTTTTATGTTGTCGTTTGTGCACCAGTTGCAGCCCCTGGCGTAAACTTTTCGCCGCCACCTTCTGCAGGCGGCTGTCGAGCGTTGTCCAGACGGTTAATCCCTCTCGGTACAGGGCCTGGCTGCCATAATGCTTCTCCAGCTGTTCCTGGACAAAATCGGTAAAATAGCCATTGGCCTTTTTCTGCTTACCTGAGGGATTAAGGTGCAGTTTGCGGCTGTAGGCAGCGCGAGCCGTCTTTGGTGAAATGATGCCGTCTTCGGCCATTCGGTTGAGGACGTATCTTTGTCTGGCCCTGGCTGCCTTCCAGTGTCGTATAGGTGAATACCGACTTGGCGACTGGGGAAGGCCGGCAAGTAGAGCAATTTCGGCCAGATTGAGCTCTTTTGCCCTTTTAGAGAAATAGGTTCGAGCTGCAGCCTCTACCCCGTATGCCCCTTCACCGAGATAGATTTCATTGAGGTAGATTGTTAAAATTTCTTTTTTTGTGAGCAGGTGATCCAGGCGATAGGCGAGAATGGCCTCAGTCAGTTTGCGAAAATAGGTTTTTTCCCGTGAGAGCATAAGGGCCCGGGTCACCTGCTGGGTAATGGTTGATCCACCCTGGCTGCGTCTTCCCGAGCGCAGGTTGTTGATCCCTGCCCGGAGGATGGACCAGATGTCAAGGCCGCCATGTTCAAAATAACGACTGTCTTCGGCGGCGACAAAGGCTTTGGGGAGCAGCGCCGGCATTTTGGTTTCCGGAATAACAACCCGATATTCTTTGTAAATTGCATCGATCATTGTTCCATACCGATCAACAACCGTAGTGGCCACCAAAGGTTTGTAATCCTCTGCCGATCGGATGTCAGGGACGTCGAGCGCGAGGAACCAGGCCAGGAAAACACCTATGCACAGGGTACTCAGGCCGCTGACGGAAATCAAAAAAAGATTGATCGGTGTCTGGCCAAGCGGTTTTTTTCCGGCTCTTCGTTTTCCGGCCGAACGTTTTTTTCCAGGGGCTTTTGTGGACAAGAGCGGGAAGACGCGGTAAAGATTGACAAAGGGTATGGATACATTGTGCTGAACCACTGTTACCAACTGTAAATCAAAAACTGTAAATCGTAAACTGTAAACTACGTAACTCACACTTGCTAAACTACTGCTGATCCATGTCCCGTATTCGTATTCTCTCCGATCACCTGGCCAACCAGATAGCCGCCGGCGAAGTCGTGGAACGTCCAGCTTCCGTGGTGAAGGAGCTGCTTGAAAACAGCCTTGATGCCGGCAGCTCAAGGATAATCGTGCAGGTTGAAGGCGGCGGCACCCGTTTGCTTCGGGTCATTGATGACGGTATGGGGATGGATGGTGATGATGTCCTCCTCTGTCTGGAACGACACGCGACCTCAAAACTGCAGGATGAATCGCAGCTCTCCGCCATCACTACTCTCGGCTTTCGGGGAGAGGCCATTCCCAGCATAGCCTCTGTCTCCCGCTTGACTCTTCTCTCCCGGGCTGCCGATGCTGATATCGGCGCCAGGGCGGAGGTCCGATACGGCACCCTGCATGCTGTCCATGAGGATGGTTGTGCCAGGGGAACCGTTGTCGAGGTGAAAACATTATTTGGGAATATTCCGGCCAGAAAAAAATTTCTCAAATCGCCGAGAACAGAACTCTTTCACATCGAGGAGGTCGTCAAGAACCAGGCCCTGGCCCATCCCGAAACATCCTTTGAACTCCATGTGGATGGACGGCAACGCTTTGATTACCACGCCACGGATACCCCGGAAGAACGGATGCGGGCGGTATTTAAATATCAGGGGAAGTTGTTGCCGCTGATTGGCGCTGTCGGCGGGTTTTCGCTGGATGGCTTTCTCTGTCTTCCTGAGTCTGTTACCGCTGCCTCGGCCCGCTTACGGCTGCTCGTGAATGGCCGGGCCGTGCAGGATCGCATGCTCAGGCACGCGGTAATTGAAGGGTTGCAGGGTTTTTTGATGAAAGGACATTCGCCGGCAGGTGTTCTCCGGCTAAACCTGCCGCCCGCCGACATTGATGTCAATGTCCATCCTGCCAAGCGCGAGATTCGCTTTCGGACACCCCGTGATGTTCACATATTTGTTGTCGGGGTGATTCGGCAGGCTGTTTTAGACTATCAGGACGATGTACGTTCCGACCTTTTTGCTGCGCCGGTATCCGACGACAATTTCCGGGAAAGCCGGATAGAGGTCGACCAGGTAGAGATAAGGCAACCCCGGGTCATGTCATTGGGCGCTGCCACAGATAAACAGCAGGAGCAAAAGAGCTTTCCGTTGTCCCGGACAACGCCTGAGACCAGAGAACCATCCAGTTATAGAGACGGTGGCGGGCCGGAAACAGAGGCTAATGCTTCCCGGCAGGGAATGCAGATACAAGATGAATCGGCAACGGGCCTGATCCTGATTGGCCAATTGATGGATTTGTACCTGCTCTGTGAACATGATGGTCGTCTGCTGGTTATCGATCAGCATGCGGCCCACGAACGTATCCTCTATGGACGCCTGGTTGCGGCATATCTTGCCCGGGATATTCCCAGCCAGAACCTGTTGTTTCCCGTAACGGTCGAACTGTTACCCGGACAATGTGCGTTGCTGGAAAAATGCAACCGGGAGGTTGCCCGTCTCGGCCTGCAGACCATGCATTTTGGTGAGACCACCTATGTGATCAAGGCCGTACCGGCAATGGTCAGCCAACTCTCTCCCGAGGATATTTTACTTGATATTCTCGGTGCGTTAGGCCATTGGGATGCAGACGGGCAGGGGGGGCTGCCCGAAAGCGTGGCCGAACTTTTTTCCTCCATGGCCTGTAAGGCGGCAATCAAGGCGGGGAACTCCCTGCAGCCGGAAGAGATGATTGCTCTCTTGCAGCAGATGGACGAGAGTCAGGTGTTTTCCCATTGCCCGCATGGTCGCCCGGTGATCAAGACTTTTTCCCGGGCGGAAATTGAGAAATGGTTCCATCGAACGTGATTATGCAGGTGGGTACGGAAAGCTGCGCCTATTTTCGGAGGATTTTTTTTCCAACCTCCCCTGGCGCCAGGCCGAAATGATGGGCGATTTCGCTCCAGCTCATCTTTTGTTGCCTTGCCATGGAAAGAAGCTGACCAAGTTGGGCGCCGGTCTGCTCATGCAGGGCTAACAGCAGATTGCTTTCCCGGCTGTTGAGACCGGAAGAACGGATTTCTGCAAGCGTTGCCCGGGTGGAAAGATAGCGGGTCTTGAGCATATAGTTGTTGATCCTTTGCAGGATTGGAGTATCGCCTTTGCCGGTTGCGATAGCGGTAAGAATCGGGTCTTTGATTTCCTCTTTTTCATGGAGCGCGGCCCCGACAATTTGTTGCCAGGAGCCACCATCGTCCCGAACGGAAAGGAGAAGACCTAGAGGTTTTTTCGTTTTTTTAACGATATACAATCCAATAATCAGGTCGTTTTCATTGATGCCGCCTTTCATCTTTTTCATGATGATTGTCCCTTTGGAAATATCAAATACAGAGGCAATCAGTGAATTATAGCTTGTGGCCAACAGGTAGTCATCAGCCCCATATTTATCGGTTGGATCAAAGCTGCGGTTGCGGAAGCAGTGACAGTTTCCGGTATCCCCGGCAAAGAGCAAGGCGGGGAGGAAGAGCAGCAGGACAAGAAGATATGGTATCAGTTTCATGGTGTTTGGCAAAATAATTGCTCTATAAGGATGTCTGAAGCAGGATG
>CAZURY010000186.1:0-2825 GCA_964623145.1 uncultured Desulfobulbus sp.
TCTTCACTACGTTCCGCTTATCTGCGAGACTCCGGGTAAGCGAGCCCGAAGTCTTTACGGCGGGTCGCAATCAGTCTCCCATGGTCAACACCTTGGCCCCCCTAAACGCCCCCTGTTTTAATTCCCGTAAAGCAACATTGGCATGGGCAAGAGGATAACATTCAACCTTGGGCTTAATCTCTATTTCAGCCGCCAGTTGAAGAAACAGGCGCACATCATCACGGCAGACATTGGCCACTGTTTTTATCTCTTTTTCGAGCCAGAGATGATCTTCATACGCGATCTGCAGCAGCTGTTCCTTATCACGCTTTTCTTTGCGGATGGCATTGATCACCAGCCGTCCTCCGGGTCGCAAAAACGGCAGGGCATCCACAATCGGTTTCCAGGCCGGAGTGGTATCAATAACGGCATGCATACGGGCAGGCGGCTTCTCATCACTTCTGCCTGTCCAGGATGCGCCGAGGTCCATGGCGAACTGTCGCTGTGCGGCACTGCGGGCAAAGACAAAAACCGGACTGGACGGAAAACAATGTCGCACCATTTGCAGGACCAGGTGCCCTGATCCTCCAAAACCGGTCAGACCGAGTATCTGTCCATCTTTTATCCCTGACAAATGCAGAGATCGGTAACCAATGGCGCCGGCACAAAGAAGCGGCGCTGTCCGTATATCGGAAAGGCCGGCAGGAATTTGATGGACAAAAGCTGCACGGGCCACCATATATTCGGCATATCCGCCGTTAACATCACGCCCGGTTGCGCAAAAATCGGGACAGATATTTTCCAGACCCTGGCGACAATACTCGCATGTTCCGCAGGCAGAGTAAATCCAGGCAACCCCTACCCGCTCATCAAGCCGACAATCTATAACACCAGGCCCCAATGCAGCCACCCTTGCCACCACCTGATGACCGGGAATAACAGGAAAAACCGGTGGAGGAGTCCGTCCCTCTATTTCATCAAGCTCCGTATGGCAGACTCCGCATGCCTGAACACGAAGAAGCACTTCCCCAGGACCCGGCTCGGGGATTTCCATCTCACAGAAGTCAAGAGGGGCCGGTGTTTTTGAAACATCACAGCACTGTCGAAGAAGTTGGGCTTTCATGAATTAGTACCAGGCCATGGGCAAGACTCAAAAATCACTATCCTAAATTGATGCCCGGACGACCGGGAGAACATCACCGGCATACCGTAGGGCGATTAATACAACACAAGGTCTTCCCACTAGTGTCTCGTCAACACTGCTCTGACGCATCTTGCTTGTCCTTTTCCACGCCTGTTGATTAGCGACATGAGTTACATAGTTCTACTATGCGCCTCACGCCCCTAATCAACAGGCATAAAAAATTACGGCGCAATATTACGTCATTTCATTGTTGACGCGACACTAGCGGGACACAAACAAAAAACGGCAACCCTCCTGGAGGAAGGTTGCCGAAAAGACGTAAAAATCTAATCAGGGCAATCGCCACATTTAAAAAAATAGATCTTTATTATTGAGAAACCTTTTGCAGTTGCTCTTGAAGATCAGCACATTCTTCGTTTTTGGCGGCGAGTTCTTTAACGAGTTCACTATTTTCTTCCTGTACTTCCTGCAGCATATCCTGCTGATCGCTGATTTTAGACAGAAGAACATCCATGTTAATTTTTACCCGGTCGAGCTCTCGGCTGATTTCTTCAACAACCGCATTCTTTTCTTCCACGATCTTTTCCAGTCCAATAATCTGCGCTCTGGCCTTTTCAAGCTCCTCACAACCAGTATTACGAACCTGCTCCGGTTGTTGATCATTTTCTGTTACAACAACAATGGCGGGCTCCGGCTGTTCTTTTTGAACAACCTGTGCCTTTGCTGCAGACTGTTCCATTTTCTCCATTGCTGCCTGCATCTTTTTCATTGTCGCCTGTAATTCGCTGATCCGGTTATCCTTCTGCTTAATCTGTTGCTGCAGTTCGGTAACTGTTTTCCGGCAAGCAGTCATATGGGCTGTTTCGGCTGCAGATTTTTTTTGGGCCATCTGCTCGCTGCATTTTTTTAATTCAGACTTTAACGCCTTGTTTTCTCCTTGAAGTCCCTCAATCTGAACAGCAGCTGCCTTTTGCATTTTTGCGACTTGTTGTTCTTTAGCCTTCAAGCCATTTTGAAGCGTTATAAGCTTTGCCTGTAAAGTACCTGCTTTCTTCTGCAGCGCCGCCAGTTGTGCAGCCCCGGCACTTTTCATTCGTGAGGCCAGCTGCTTATTTTGTGCGGCCAGCTTTCGAGCGGCGGCATTGCGCTCTGACAATCTTGCCTCCAGGCTTTTATTGGCCTTACGTAGTGAAATCAATTCATTACGCGCTTTCGCAAGTTGCTCTTCCCTGGTTTGCAGGACTTTCTGCAATTCTGCTGTTTTAGTTAAAACCGCGTCATGGGACTGACTGCTGACTACCTGAACAGCGGCGAGTTCCGCCTTCATTTCCTCAAGTTCCTGGCGCAGTAGTTTGGCATTTCTATTTCCCACCGACCCCCAGAGGGAACCGAGGATAACCAGGCCGGCCAATATAGCAATGGTAATATTTTTCTTGTCCATCGTAGCGTAACTCCTCAATAATGTTTATCCGAAAATCACCCTGGAACCGTTATCGTTCCGGTCGATTTTCATAATTTGTTGTGGCTGTGACGTTAAATCCCGGTCCAGCCATGCTGGTTTATTCGTAAAAGTTCAGCAACACGCCACGCTTGTCCACAGGTAAGCGAGGAACGAGACTCCGGCTGACCCACTGCTGAACTTTTTACAATTTTTTTCGTTATTTAAAGGTATTGCCTGTAGCGGTGCACTATTACGTTTATT
>CAZURY010000186.1:2925-5000 GCA_964623145.1 uncultured Desulfobulbus sp.
TGTTTTCCCGCCCTTGTCTCACAGGCTGTGCATCTGTTGAAGTTCCTACAGACTCCGATAATCCGCCACTGACGGTCATTGGCGCCGAGAGAAGGCTGGGATCAATATTCTTAATTTCCTCATCAATACGTTGCAGATTTCTCTTAACTTTACCGGTGAGTTCTGATTGGGGATACTTGATTAAAATATCCTGCAATAACTGCCGCGAGGCAAGCAATAGTTTTTTCCTGCTCCAAAGATCGTGGGTGCGTCCTGAACGAACAAACAATTCGGCTGCACGCCTGCGGTCTTCCCTGGCGGCAAGATTGGCAGCCTCATCAATTTTTTTACGCGCACGATCATCGTACGATGTTCCCAGCACTTTGGTAAAGGCTTCAATCGCCTTGTCATATTCTCCGGCTTCAAGAGCAGTCATCCCCGTATTCCAGTTTTCCTGAGCCTGCTGCTCCTGGGCCAGAACCGTGGTTTCCCGATTGATAGCCTCTGTTGTTCTTAATCTTTTAGCTCTGGTGGCCAATTCCTGCTGTTTCTCCACAGGAAGAATCAGGCGGGGCACGCGCTCAATGACCAGCAACGCATCCTGGTACCTTTTTTCTCCCGCCAACTGATCAACTTGCCTTAAAATGCTTCCATACCAGGCATCAGCGGCTTTACGGCTGATTCTTATCAGCTGATCAGCACTGGAAGCAACAAGAGAATATGGATACTTGTTCAGGTAGGCCTGCGCTTTTTCGACCACCGTATAGCCATCCCTTTCCGGATTATAAGCAAGGAAACTACGCAATAGATCTGCATAGGCTTTCACTTCATCACTCTGTTCATCAGCAACATTCAAAGCAGCAAGCTGCTGTTGGGCCCATTCATTATTCTGTGCCAGCCCCTGATAAACACCGACAATTTCACGATACTGTTTTTTAGCCTGATCGTAAGCGCCAAGCGCAAAATCAAGATCACCGATCAACTGCATCAGTTTAAATTCCCACTGAGCCTGATCGTGCTGCCGTATCCGTGCCAGGAGGTCGGAAAATATTTTTCGGGATTTTTGTTCGTTACCGGTTTTCATCAATGCCTGGGCATAGACAAAAGTCAATTCATAAGAAGGGGGGGAGGTAATTAACGATACAAGTTGCTCATATTCATCTATGGTTTTCTTATAATTACCTGCCGCATAAGCTCTGCTGACGGCCTGTTCTTTCTTCTTGAGCATATCTTTGCTTAGCGGGACAAGAGAGCGTTCCGGATGATCCTGTGCCAACAGCTTACCGCAATCGCTTTCAAGAAAACTGAAATCCTCATTTTCCAGATTCAGCAGGCTCTTCCCCGAAAACAAATCCGCCTGTGTGAGTATATCTTTATGCAAAAGCTGCTGATGCAGCCCGTTATATTGGCCGAGAATGTTTTCAAGCTGCTGACGGCACCTGGAAAGTTTTTCCAGCTGTTCCTGCTCCCCGGCACGGGCGGCAAGAGAAGCGTCAAGATTCTTTAGGGTCGCAAGCTTTTGCTCATAGGAAAAAATACGCTCATTGATCCGGGTCAATACAGGCAGCAGCAAGTCCGCTTCAGTCATAACCGGGCCGACGTTTTGGTTTTTTTGAGGTTCAGAGGGAATATCTTGACGAGGTTGGATTGTTTGCTGTTCCCGGGGAAAACTCATTGCCGCGTCCCTCTGCGCCCGCCCCTGATAGGGAGGAACCATCGATTTTTCAGTTACGCAGCCCGAAAGTAACAGGGTACCGGAAAAAAGGATAAAAACAACAATACGGGAAAATTTAAAAATAAAACACATAGATCTGATCATACCCCCAAAACAGGGTCGCCGGGAAACTCTTCCAAATCAGCTATAACTGAAAACAAATAGGCTGGATATAGTAATAGATCACAGCTACAACAATGACACCACTTCGCTGTTATGAAAGTAGACAGGTACGGCATCTTTTGTGGCCGATTATCAAATAAGGGTCAAACTATCAGATTACGCGGGAAGCTACAATTGGTTTTTTTTATTTTTCTTTTAATCCGGATCTTTCACCTGAATTCAGGTTCACAAAGGTTGTGGCAAAACAGTTACGAATTGA
>CAZURY010000187.1:0-3734 GCA_964623145.1 uncultured Desulfobulbus sp.
ACCGGTACACACGGAAATGGTGCGGCTGGAATATCTGGCCGTTCGGCCGGAATAATCATCATCTTACACCCGGAAACAACATTGACGTAACCGAAAAACTTTGTGCGGTCAGACAGCAGGCGCTCCAAGGTTCACCACGCCCATGGCGTGGTGAAACCAGAAAAATACCTGGTCCGGCGGCCGGAGTAAAAGCGGACAAAAAGCAGCCACTACCTTTGTCTGCTTTCTCTATTGGCAATCAGCATTATTCATTCCATACGGACAACAGGCGCAGAGCGCCATAGATTGCGTAACACCGCAGAGCGGTGTTACGAGAGCGATCATTTCAGGGCACACTGCGGTTCGAAATTCTGCAGTTCAGAATTCGATGTTCGTTGTTATAATGGGTTGCGGGTGAAGCCAGCCTTAGCATCACCTACACCCCGAGGTATTGCTTTTTTACCGCAGCGGTGAAACGGACAAAAGGGCTTGTATCGGTAAAAACCACCCTGCCCTTTTCCAGGATGTAACAGCGGTCACAGATGGCAAGAAGAGCATTGATATTTTGATCAATCACCAGGATGGACATGCCCCGCTCCTTGAGCGCCATCAATCCCTGTCGGATTTCCCTGCAGACAAGCGGCGCCAGGCCTTCGGTGGCCTCGTCCAGCAGGAGAAGATCAGGATTGATCATCAGGGCGCGGGCAATGGCTAACATCTGTTGTTCACCGCCGGAAAGCTCCCGACCGAGGTGGTTCAGCCGCTCCCGTAGACGGGGAAAGATGGAAAAAACCCTGTCCAAGGTATAGGGATTGTTCCTGCCGGTATAATTTGCCGCCACGGCCAGCAGGTTTTCGCGAACGCTCAGTGTGGAAAATATGCGCCTGCCCTCCGGCACCAGGCCGATACCAAGGCGGGCAATCCGATGGGGCGGCAGAGTATGAACGGCCTGTTCGTTCCAGGTAACCGTACCGGCTGCCGGCGGGGTCAGCCCCATGACAGAGCGGACAACAGTGGTCTTGCCCATGCCGTTTCTCCCCATCAGGGCAACAACCTCACCCCGGCCGACCTCAAGGGAAACACCGAACAAGGCCTGGGCATGCCCGTAAAATGTCTTAATATCCCTCACCCTCAACATGGCACACCCAGGTAGGCCTTCTGTACGGCCTGATTGTTATGTATTGCGGCAGGACTGTCCGTGGCGATCACCCTGCCCTGTACCAGAACGGTTATCCGGTCGGCAAGGGAAAAAACAGCATTCATATCATGCTCGACAAGCAATATGGTGATTTCTTTTTTGAGCGTCTTAATCAACTCGACCAGGTTCCTGGAACTGCCCGGTCCCAGACCTGCCGTCGGCTCATCCAGTAACAGCAGAGATGGTCTTACTGCCAGGGCCATGCCCATCTCAAGCAGCCGCTGTTCGCCATGGGCAAGATTTTCAGCACGGATACCGGCCCGCGCCGAGAGACCGACCCTGCTCATAATTTCTGCGGCCGGTTTATACAGGTCGGGATCATGGGCTGCAGGCAGCCTGAACCTGAAACTTGAGCCTGAAACGGCCTGTACCGCCAGTTCGATATTTTCCCGGACCGTAAACCCCGGGAACAGGGAGGTAATCTGAAAGGAACGGGCCATTCCCAGACGGGCCCGCCGGTGCATGGGCAGGCCGGTAATGTCCCGGCCATGAAAGACAAGGGTTCCGGTATCAATCGGCAGCAGACCGGAAATCAGATCAAGAAGGGTGGTTTTACCGGCCCCGTTCGGCCCGATCAGTCCATGCAGTTCACCGGCAACGACCTGCAGACCGACCTTGTTACAGACCTGGAGCCCGCCGAAGGATTTAGAGACATCACGCAGTGCAAGAACCGGAGTGGTCACGATAACTCCTTGCCGTCAAAAAAAAGACCATACAGACCACCACGGGCATAAAGGACGACCAGGATAAGAAACGGACCGAGAATAACCATCCAGTGTTCAGTATACATGGCAAGATATTCCTCTAAAAAAAGCAATGCTGCTGCCCCTAACAGGGGGCCGAACAGCCTGCCCGTCCCACCTAACAGCACCATAACCAGAATTTCTCCGGAACGGGTCCAGTGGATCATGCCGGGGCTGACGAATTCCCCCTGGTTCACCAGCAGCGCGCCGGCTAATCCGGCGACTGCACCGGCAAGACAATAGCTGAGCAGCCGGTAGCCAAAGGGCGAAAAGCCAAGCACCTGCAGCCGCTGTTCATTTTCACGGCTGCCGATCAGGACACGACCGAAGCGGGATCGGGTCAGCCGGTGCATCAGATAGAGAAAAACAAGCAGCACGGCCAGACAGAGATAATAAAAAACCTGATCATTGCCCAGATCCAAACCCGGCAGGGTGTTACGTCCATAAAGGGAAATGCCGTCACTACCGCCATAGGTGTCCAGCGAGGTAAAGAAAAAATACACCATCTGGGCAAATGCCAGGGTAATCATGATAAAGTGCATGCCCCTGGTGCGCAGACTGACCGCCCCGGTGACAAGGGCAAAAAGTCCGGCAAGAAACATGGCTGCAAACCAGACCGCCGGACCGCTTTCAGAGCCGGTAAAATGCGGCAGCAGCGCTGATACCGGTATCTTCTCGTAGCTGTGATAAGCCAGGATTCCGACCACATAACCACCGATCCCCATGAATGCGGCATGACCGAGACTGACCATGCCGCCATAGCCCAGAATCAGGTTTAAGCTGGAGGCGGCCAGACCGTAAATCAGAACTCTGGTTGCCAGCGAAAGCAGATACTGCTGGCCGCACAGGTCAAGCAGCCGGGGCAGCAGGACAAGGAAGAGGACAAGAAAGCCGATGGCGGCAGGAGACAATAATTTCAGACGCAGGGAGTTCACGGATTAATCGCCGACAGGAAATAATCCGGCCGGTTTAAATGTGAGAATGAGCGCCATAAGGATATATACGGACATGGAGGCAAGAGATGACCCCATCCGGTCGGCTGCTGAAGAGGACGCAACAATCAGCCGGAAAAAATCAGGCAGAAAGGAACGGGCAAGGGTATCAACCAGACCGACCAGGATTGCGCCGATGAAGGCGCCGCGTACGGACCCGATACCACCGATGACAATAACCACAAAGGTGAGGATAAGGATGGATTCACCCATTCCCGCCTCCACCGCCAGAATGGGCCCGGCCATTACGCCCGCCAACCCCGCCAGCAGGGTGCCCAGACCAAAAACCAGGGTATAGAGCAGCCTGATATTGACCCCGAGTGCGCCCACCATTTCCCGGTCAACTGCGCCTGCCCTGATCTGCATGCCCAGCCGGGTGCGGGAAAAAAGCAGGTAGAGAAACAGGGCAACGAGAATACCGACAAGGATAATGGCCAGCCGATAGACCGGATAATGGATTCCGGGCAGAAGCCGCACCGATCCGGACAGCCAGGCGGGCACATCCATGAACAACGGTTGCCGCCCCCAGATAATCCGGGTCAGTTCATTAAAAAAAAAGATCAGGCCAAAGGTGGCCAGCACCTGATCCAGGTGGTCCCGGTGATACAACCTGCGGAGAATAAGAAGCTCAACCACCATCCCGGACAGGGCTGCCGCAATCAATGCCGCCGGCAGACCCAACATAAATGATCCTGACCTGGTGGCAACCGTGGCCGCCACGTAGGCGCCGATCATGTAAAAGGAGCCGTGGGCCAGGTTGATCACCCCCATTATCCCGAATACCAGGGTGAGACCGGCGGACATGAGGAAAAGCATGACGCC
>CAZURY010000187.1:3834-4994 GCA_964623145.1 uncultured Desulfobulbus sp.
CACCTGCCGGACATAAAAATCCTGAATGGGAAAATGGTTGGCTCCAAAGCGAAAGGAACCGCGCACGCTGGCAAAATCCGCTTTTTCCAGGGCGCTGCGAAATTCATCGCTCCGATTCATATCGCCGCCCACCACTGACAGGGCAGAACCGATCAGCCGGGCAGTGTCATATCCCTGGGAGGCGTACAGGGTCGGCGTGCGCCCATACTGTTTCCGAAAGGCACGGACAAACTGCTCATTTGCCGGATTATGCAGATCAACACTCCACTGGGCGCTGTTGATCACCCCGACCGCAGCCTCTCCCACGGCCTGTACCAGCCGTTCATCGGTTGCCGCCGGTCCGAACAGCGGAATTTTACCCTGGAGGCCTGCCTGATGATACTGTTTGAGAAAATTGATCCCCATGCCGCCGGGCAGGAAAAAGTAGACGGCATCGGGTCTGGTTGCGCGAATAGCGGCAATCTCGGCAGCATAATCGGCCTGACCGAGCGGTGTATATACCTCACCGGCCACCCGCCCCTTGAAAAAACGTTTAAAGCCGGTCACATTATCCTTACCGGCGATATAATTGGGCGCGATGATATAGACGCTGGAATATCCCTGGTCGGTGACATATTGACCGATTGCCTCGGACGGCTCATCCGTCTGCCAGGAAACATTGAAAAAATTAGGATGACAGTTCCTGCCAGCCATGGGAGAAGGGCCGGAATTGGGACTGATCATAAAAATTCCCTGCCGGAGTACTTTGGGAAAGACAGCCATGCCAACGTTGGAAAAGACAATACCGGTCAATATTTGTGCCTTCTCCTTTTTTATAAACCGTTCGGCAAGCTGGCGAGCTTTTTCCGGGTTGCGGCCGTCATCACCGACCAGCAATTTCACCGGCACACCGCCCAGCTTGCCGCCTTCCTGATCTATGGCCAGCCGAAAACCGTCCCTGATCTCTTCACCGAGATAACCGGCTTTGGTGGACAGGGTGGTAATCATCCCGACTTTAACAGGGTCGCCGGCCTGTGCAAAAACAGTTCCGATACACGCTGCCAGAACAGACACAAAAAAGATTATAAGGTTCAACAATCTCTTCATTCTTCTTTCCTATTCTCCAATTATTTTTACCAGTACCCGCTTTTTGCGGCGGCCGTCGAATTCACCGTAGAAAA
>CAZURY010000188.1:0-4973 GCA_964623145.1 uncultured Desulfobulbus sp.
ATGCTCATTTCTTTGTTCCCTGTCTTGTTACTTAATATGATATGATATTTTATCATATCATATAGAATAAACCATGCAAGGAAAGATGAATTATCAAAAAAAACATTGCTTTTTATATCTATTGGCTATATTTTAATATCCAATAGATATAAGCGGGCAACATCGATGATATAATTATTTACAGGAGGTGCGATGTGTATGATGAGGATACCGCATATATTCTCCAATCCTGTGGATGCACTGTTAAAGTCGATTATTGGTGGTATCTACAGCATCCGGTAAAAACAGACTGGATGAGAACAGTCCCCTGCAAAAAATGCTGGGCCAAAGCACGCCTCAAAAAGGCTCAAAAAATAAAAAAACAATTTGCCCTGCCGGATCTGGATGGATCCGATAAGCAGATTCAATGGGCCGAATCGATACGAGCAGATTTTTTTGTAACAATCCATGGTTGTCTTTACGGTTGCACTGGTCTCAAGAAAATTGCCAAACATTTTGATCGGGAGATGAAAAGCTTCACACCGCAACAGCTTTTTATTGCCATTGACCAGCTCAGGCAGACCAGATCAGCCCATTACTGGATACAACGCCGAAAAATGCGGCTTGCCGATATTTTTCAGGAAATTCTTAAAAATCAGTCCGAAGATCAATATCTTCTTGAACACAGCTCTCTGGCCGACGAGGCAAGGGAGGAGGCCACAATTTCTCCAAAACGGAAACTGGTACGAAACACTCCTGTTGAGATAGAATTATTCGGGGATGAGGTCAGGGCCTGGTTTCCTTACAGGGACAAGAAATTCTGGAACATTATCAGGCGGGTTCTTGAGTTTAACTGGACAGGGGAATGCTGGGAAAAGACCACAGAAATGACTAACAGCACAGCCATTGACCTGGCGGCGGAAGCCGGTCATCGGTTACTTAGTGCTGGTTACAAGGTCATGTTCTGGGACGATGAAATTCGTGCAAAAGCGATTAACGGCAATTACACACCGGGCCGGACACGGTGGATATTTGTAGACGATAAAGGAAATTTTGCCGTCAAATTCAACTATCATGATGATTTATACAAGGAGGCCCGCAAGATTGCCGGGTCCAGATACGAGAAACCATATGTACGGGTAATTCCTTCCGAATTTCCTGAATTACTGGATTTTGCGGAGCTCTTTGATTTTAATTTTACAAATGAAGCCCTGGAACTGGTTGAGGAGCAGAAAAGGATTGCCGCTGAGGTAACCCTGACGGATGTGGCTCCAGTATCTTCACGCAAAAAGAAAAAGGGCCGGCGGAAATTAAACCCGGATGAAGTAACAGGCGAAATCCATGAAGATCTCCGTGACGACTGAAATACTGCCCCACCAACAGGCGGCAATTGATAAATTATGTCATTCCAGGGTCGGCGCCTTATTCATGGATATGGGGACAGGGAAAAGCCGGATTGTCATTGAGCTTGCCGGAATGCGTCAAGAGAAAATAGACAAGGTAATATGGTTTACTCTGGTCTCGCTCAAAGAAACCGTTCGCTATGAAATTTTGAAACATACCAATCTGTCAGATGATGAAATCTACCTGTTTGACCATAAAACCAGCGACGATAATCTTCAGGATGCATCCTGGTATATCATCGGTCTTGAATCCCTGGGCAGCTCTTCCCGTGTCGCCCTGGCCGCCAATAAGCTGGTGACAGAGAGGACAATGGTTATAGTTGATGAATCAAGTCACATCAAAGGGCATCGCGCAAAGAGAACCAGGCGTGTAATCCTGCTGGCAGAAAAAGCGCGATACAGGATGATTTTAACTGGAACGCCGGTAAGCCAGGGAATCCAGGACCTGTTTTGCCAGATGCAGTTTCTTTCGCCGAAAATTCTCGGTTACAGATCATGGTATTCATTTGCCCATAATCATCTCGAATACAGTAAACTGTACAAAGGGCGTATTGTCTATACCTTCAACGAAGATTGGCTTGCAGCTAAAATACAACCCTATGTCTACCAGATAACCAAAGAAGAATGTTTAGATCTGCCCCCCAAGCTGCAGGAATCATTTTTTTGCTTTCTTACCTGGCATCAGGATGAATATTATGAAAAGGCAAAAGAGGATTTTTTCAAAGATATTGAAATATATGCGGATCCGGATTCAATTTTTTTATCATCCGTGCCGATTTTCCGACTGTTCAGCAGGCTGCAATCGATATGCTGTGGATTTTTTGTCAATGACAAAGGCATGGTTGTTCCTCTGGAAAACAACCGCGTCCGCCTGCTGCTGGATGTCGTCGGGCAGATTCCTGCTTCCGAGAAGGTGGTAATATGGACAAAATATCGATATGTCGTCACGACGCTGGCAAAGGAGCTGAGCACAATATATGGAGATGACCAGGTGTGCCTGTGCTACGGAGGTATACCGGTCGGGAAAAGAAACCGGAACATCGAGAGGTGGCGTAAATCAGGAAGATTTTTAGTGGCCACCCAGGATGCCGGAGGATACGGACTTGATCTTACTGCTGCATGCAAGGTTATATTTTATGCAAATACGTTCAAATATGCCTCCAGGATTCAGGCCGAGGACCGATGTTACAGAATCGGTCAGGATAAACCGGTGACCTATATTGACCTGTGGGCAGATTGCGGGATCGAGAACCGGATCCGCGCCGCACTGAAAAACAAAAAGAATGTGGCCGAGTTCTTTCGGGATGAAGTTGAGATGATCAAAACCAAGTTTAATCCCGATGAAATTCAGGAAAGATTGAGAAACATCTTGTAGTTGATTTTTTGTATAGCCGATGGTTATATTTTATGGTATACCTGAGCCGGATCAGGAGGGTGAATGCTATGGGCAGTAAAATTTATACTGACGTTGATGTATATCAGGCTGCGCTTCAGCGCCTGGAAGTGGTTTTTAATGATTTCGACAAGGTTTGCGTCGCATTTTCCGGCGGTAAGGACAGCGGGGTTCTCCTTAATCTCTGCCTGGACTATATGCGTAAGCATGGAATCAGCCGTAAACTCGGGGTGCTTATTGTTGATCTGGAGGGCCAGTATTCCCTGACCATGGAATATGTAGCCCGGATGCTTGATGACAACAAGGATCTGATCGAACCATTCTGGGTATGTCTGCCGTTGAATCTGCGTAATTCAGTATCGGTTTACAACCCTTTCTGGTGCTGCTGGGAACCAGGCATGGAGGATAAATGGATTCGACCAATGCCGGATCATGAAAGTGTTATCTCCGACCAGGGGTATTTCCCGTTTTTTCGTTACAGGATGGAATTTGAGGAATTTGCCCCTGAGTTTGCCAAATGGTATGCAGGTGATAAACGGTTGATTTCCCTGCTAGGCATCCGGTCGGATGAAAGCCTGAATCGGTTCAGAACCATTGCCTCAAAATCAAAGATCCGGCACAAAAACCACCCCTGGACTACCAGGCAAGGCGTTGACAATGTTTATAACGGATATCCGATCTATGACTGGGGCACGGAGGATGTCTGGACGGCCAACAGCCGTTTTGGCTGGGATTACAACCGGCTGTATGACATGTTTTACAAGGCAGGGGTGGGAATTCATGATATGAGAATCTGTCAGCCTTATGGTGATGACCAACGCATTGGGCTTGAGTTGTTCCGGGTTGTGGAACCCCAGACATGGGCCAAGGTTGTCAATCGTGTATCCGGGGCCAACTTCGGCAATATTTATTGCGGAACCAAAATGCTTGGTTATCGCAAAGTATCGCTGCCGCCTGGTCACACCTGGAAAAGTTATACCAGACTGCTTCTGCGCAGTCTGCCGCCGGAGACAAGAGACAATTATATCAATAGGTTTGTTAAATTTATCCGTTACTGGCATCGGAAAGGATCCGGGGTTTCCGACGATGACCTGGCTCTGCTGCCCGACGAGGCGGAAATCACTGATCAGTTGTCTGCCAGAGGGGCAAAAAACAAACGAATAGTCAGGTATCGCAGAATACCGGATTCCCTTGACAATGAACTTGAGGCGAAACGGGCAGCTCCAACCTGGCGACGGATGGCTGCCTGTATTCTGAAAAATGATTACTTATGCCAGGGCCTCTCCTTTTCACAAACCAAAGATCAATTTGAAAGAATCAAATTCTTGAAAGAAAAATACAGGAATATTTAACGGAGATAAAGATGAAAAGCCCGGTTTACAACGTTCAGCCCGTGCCGATTGAAAAAGTTGTCGCCAATGAATACAATCCCAACAAAGTTGCTCCCCCTGAGATGAAATTGCTTGAGATTTCCATTCTCGAGGATGGGTTTACCCAGCCGGTAGTGTGTTATCGTGATGAAGAAAATGACAAGTATATTGTCGTGGATGGTTTTCATCGTTACACCATTCTGAAGAAAAACAAAAAAATCCGTAAACGGGAAAAAGGAATGCTTCCGGTTGTGGTCATTGATAAGGATCTCGGGGACCGGATGGCCTCAACCATCAGACATAATCGCGCCAGGGGAACCCATAATATCGACTTGATGAGCAATATAGTGGCGGAGCTTGTGGATATGGGCAAGAGCGATCAATGGATCGCGCGAAATATCGGCATGGACGTTGAAGAAATTCTCCGTCTCAAACAGATCACCGGTCTGGCGCACCTGTTCGCCAAAAGGGATTTTTCAAATTCATGGATTCCTGCAGGCGATGCTGCTCCTGATAACAATGACGTCGGATGAATTCAGGGCACTCAGAAAAAAGATGAGGCTTACCCAGACGCGTCTTGCTGCGTTGATGGGTATGCCTCAACCTGCAGTTGCGCGGATCGAAACCGGTGGACGACAGCCGACCAGACAACAGGCCGCCCATATTTTAATGCTCTGTTTTCTTGTCGACAAAGGGTTGTTTGACGAATTTGAAAAGATACAACAGGGCAAATGACAAGGTGCTTTAAGACCATCCCATACATTATATGATATCATATCGTTTGATATAATGGGATTCCATAAAACAAAAAAACAAAATATATTTTAG
>CAZURY010000189.1:0-2987 GCA_964623145.1 uncultured Desulfobulbus sp.
AGACCGGCCAACTTTCTCATCCTGTTGGAAGGAGTCAATGATATCATTACAGGAATCAGCCATCAGACGGTAATCAACAACCTGAGTATAATGATAGACAAAAGTAAAGCCAAGGGAGTGACCCCTCTACTTGGCACCCTCACCCCGGAAACAAAACATGGTTTTTCATCCTTTATCAACGGAACGGTCAACCCGGAGATCAAGGCGTTGGCGGCACGAAAAGGAGTAACACTTGTTGATCTGTACAGTGCGGTGGAACCAAGCTGGCCCGCATGGAGCTGGGATGGGCTTCATCCCAACTATGACGGCATGCTGGCCATCGCCCAAACCTGGTTTGCCAGCATTCCTGTCGCCGGCGGGGGGGGCGGTGGAGGTGGCGGGAGTGATGGAGGAGGAGGTGGTGGTGGAGGATGTTTCATAGCCACCGCAGCCTATGGGTCGCTGCTGGAACCGCAGGTTGTTCTGCTTCGACATTTCAGGGATCAGTTTCTATTGACCAACAGACCGGGGTCTTTTTTCGTTACTCAGTATTACAGATATTCTCCGCCTCTTGCCGACTTTATCGCCAAACACCCGGTGTTACGTGCCATTACCCGCTTTTTTCTTTACCCGCTTGTGGGTTTTGCCGCTCTTCTCCTGGCGCCGTCGCCCATTACCCTCGTGATTTTTTCTCTAATGACCGGGCTGATTGTCCTCTTTCTCCTGGGTAAAAAAAGAACCCGCCGGGCTGCATAAAAATAGTTTTATCGCCCTCGCCGGCCGTCATCACCCGAACGACAGACACCGGACTTTTACAATTCGGTGTCTGTCCGTTCCATTTTCTTTTTTCACGTCCTTGAAATGATCCGACTCTACCCGGTCAACAGACCACTTTCTTACAATCCATGGATATGTCCGACAACAAGGTAATATCACTGTCGATTCCGGTGGCCAGAGAAACGGCAATATATTTTCTTTTTTTCCTCTTGGTCTGTATCTTTACCTACCCATTGATATTACATCCCGGCTCATTCTTGCGGGGACTCAATGACCCCTATTTATTCACCTGGATTCTCAACTGGGCAGCTGAACACGTTTACAGTAACCCTGCCGGACTTTTCAATGCAGGCATCTTTTATCCATACGGTAATACTTTTGCCTATTCAGAACCTCTGCTTATCCCTGCCCTGCTGACAGCCGCTCCCATATTGAAGCTTTCAGGCAATCCCATCCTGGCCCACAACCTCACCCTCCTGATATTCCAGGCCCTTGGTGGCTGGGCAGCTTATTTTGCCACCAAAAAAATTACCCATTCCAATGCTGCCGGCTGGATTGCCGGAATAGCCTTTGCCGTTTCTCCTTTTCGCACCGGTTATTATAATTATCTCAATGTGCACATGCAGTTTGCCATTCCACTGGCCTTAGTCTGCCTGGCCCTGTATTTTGAAAAGAGAACCATCGGCTACCTGATTGCCACGGTTTTTCTGTTCTGGGCACAGATGGTAACCATTTTTTACGGAGGTGTTCCACTTTCACTCCTGCTGGCTCTTTTTTTTATTGCTTTTCTCCTGTTAAGACCTGTCGGCTGGCGATTGCGAACCTTCATTCAACTCCTTGGCGCAACAGTTATCCTGCTCGTGTTGCTTGCGCCTGTATTATGGCCGTATTTTACAGTTTTCCAGGAACTTGGCCTGGAACGAAGCCTCAAGGATGTACACCGCTACAGCGCTGACTGGTATTCGTTTTTCGACGTCGGTAAGGAACATAACTTCTATCATCTGGTAGATTCAGGAAAATATCCCGGCTTCTTTCCCGGCTTCACTATCTATTTGCTTTCAGCCGTTGCCCTGCTTTCTCTGTGGAGGCCCGAGCAAAACTCTCCGAATCTTCTTTGGATTTTGACCCAGCGAGGTATTGGTATAATAACAAGTTCACTTATTATTATAACCTCCGTCCTCCTTGTTCGACAAACAGGTAAACTGGCTCTCCCACTACTTCCTGATATTCACATCACCCTTGCCCAATCCACCCTTGGTATTTTAATCGCCGGTATGCTGGCTCTCATGATAAGGGGCTGGGGCAGACGGAACATTTCTCAACCTACTCTGTGTCACCGGGAATGGATTATGATCCTGGGACTGCTCAGTCTGTTCTTTGCCCTGCTGACCCTGGGCCCAACCATGTATATCAAAGGAAAAGCCGTCGGCATCGGCATTTACACATACATATACAAAATCTTTCTCCCCATTCACACCATCCGGCTGTCCATCCGCCTCGGCTACATGCCGGTCCTGCTCCTCTCAATGCTGGCTGGGTTCGGCCTGATAATAGTGCAGCATAGGCTTCCCCGGCGCTTGCGTTTATTCATCTGGATCCTGCCCCTGCTGCTTATTATTGAATATTCCTCATTTCCCTTGAAATACCAACAGGTAAACTGGGACAAAACCCCACCGGTTTACCAATGGCTGAGTAAGCAGAAAGACAACTTTGCCATTCTCGAATGGCCGTCAAATAATGAAGGAGTCGATTCCAAATATGTCTTCTGGTCTCTCCGGCATAAAAAAATGGAGGTAACCGGCGTCAGCGGTTTTTTCCCACCATTTACCCGGCAGGTTGTCAAAGCAATGGTCCGGTTTCCCTCGACAGGATCAATTACTTTCCTGCGCCGAATATACCCGCTCAAATATCTGATCATCCATAATGATTTTTTTTTCAAACCCGCACATCAACAAATTGCTATGGGCTGGACCCATAATGTGCCTGACGGGTTGAAGCTCGTGCGGCAATTTTCCGGGACATCGGTTTTTGAGTTTATTAACATGCCTGAAACCGCAACCAGCTGGGAACGCACATTTTCTACTGCCCTGGTCAAGAAAAATCCCATGGCCTCTTTCACCCTGACCCGAAAAAACGAAGGGCTGAACACCATGAATACACCGGTTACCGTTGACGTAATTTTCAATGATCATGTTATTCAGAAAATTTCAGCAGATTCGATACCAAAAAAA
>CAZURY010000189.1:3087-4960 GCA_964623145.1 uncultured Desulfobulbus sp.
GATGCCAGCACCGATACTACTCTTTCCATCCTGAAAGACCTTCAACGAAAAATTCCCGAACTTCGCATCATTGCCCTGGCAAAAAACTGCGGTCAGAGCACGGCCTTGTTTACCGGTGTCCAGCACGCCAGGGGTGATATCATTGCCACGCTTGATGGAGACGGACAAAATAATCCGGCCGATATTCCGGCCATGCTGGCCCTGCTCCATGATAAAAAAGATGAAGATGTGCAGATGATTGCCGGATGGCGAAAAAAGCGACAAGATACCTTCTGGCGACGAATTTGTTCAAAAGTAGCAAATTCAGTGCGCCGTTTTCTCTTGCGCGACTCAACTCCGGACACGGGATGCGGACTCAAAGTCTTTTACAGGGAAACCTTTATGGCACTACCCTGGTTTGATCATATGCACAGGTTCCTGCCCTCGCTTGTCCAGCGCAGCGGTGGGAGTGTGCTCTCGGTGGAAGTCAGTCACCGGCAGCGACAGCATGGCACCTCCCATTACGGAACTCTGGATCGGCTGCGAGTCGGAATAGTCGATCTTCTCGGCGTCGCCTGGCTTCAAAGACGGAACAAACTTCCGCAGGTTAAAGAATTTATCGGAGAACAATCATGAGCCGCGAAACTGTCTGGCTGATAGTGGGCTTTGCCGGACAGGCGATGTTTACCATGCGCTTTGTTGTCCAATGGATACAGAGCGAGCGGCAGAAGAAGAGTATAATCCCCCTTGCATTCTGGTATTTCAGTTTATCCGGTGGAATAATTCTTTTCAGCTATGCCGTCTACCGCAGGGATCCTGTTTTTATTCTCGGCCAGAGTTTTGGTATTTTTGTCTACATGAGAAACTTGTATTTCATTCATAAAAGGAAGGCTGATCCCGGTGATTAGCAAGGAATCCACGCACCGAGTCCCTGAAACCTGCCATACGGAAAACAGGGCGACACAATGGATTGACCGTTGCTTCTTAGCCATCACCACCCTGCTGATCATCTGTACCGCACTCGCCTACCTCTTTACTGCTTTTTCCGCCCTCACCTCTTTTAAGTTCACTCTCACCGATTACGGGCGGTATATAAACACAATATGGAACTGTGCCCATGGTCATCCGTTCCGGTTGCTCACCGAATACAGTTACCTCAACACCCATCTCTCTTTCACCCTTTTTCTACTGGCCCCCGCCTTTCTCCTGTGGGACCATCCTTTTTCCCTGTGGGCTGCCCAATGGCTGCTGACGCTTTTCGGTCTTTTCATCATCTGGCGGGCGGCACTGCGCCAGCAGGTCCCCGGGGTGGTCACAGCCGCCTTTCTGCTGTTTTATTTTGCCAATCCTTTCACCCAGTGCGTTCTCCTCTCTGAATTCCATGGAGTTAATCTCTATCTCTTCCTGATCCCCTGGCTTTATTACTGCCTGGCCTTTCAGAAAAAAATGACCTGGCTTCCGTTGATCCTCATCTGGGGTGTTCGCGAAGAGGCGGCTTTTCTCGTCGTTCCGATGCTTTTGTACTTCTCGGTAAAAGAACGCTGGAAGGGCGGATATTTGTGGGCATTTATCAGTGGTCTTTATGGATCGTTTGCCTGTACTCTGCTCTTTCAATGGATCAATGGATCCAGCCTCTCTAAACTTCGTCCTGGAATCGATGCTGCGGGAATCCGCAAATCAATGACCAAGACATTATTATCCAGACGGATGCTTCCCATACTTCGTCTTACTGCCCCGGCAATCCCTTTTCTGAAAAAAGGTTGGGCGCCAATAGTTATTTTCCCGGCCATTGCTCTTCTTTTCACAATATGCAGTCCATACCCAGCACAATATACACTGAAATATCATTACTCGGCAGCCCCGCTGATACTGTTAATCCTTGGCATGGTACATG
>CAZURY010000190.1:0-3244 GCA_964623145.1 uncultured Desulfobulbus sp.
AAATCAAGCTTGGAAAGATCAATCATCCGCAGGGTCTGGTCATCGTAGGTGTTGTAAAAATAGCGGAGATTTTTTGGATCACGGGCAATTGTCAGCATGGTATAGTCTGAGTGTATGATACCCTCGTGGGTTTCACGCGCCACACCGACCGGGATGTCGAAATTGTTGAGGATATGAAAGATCTGCTGGATGCCTTTTTCAGCGTTTTTTTCAGGTATGGCTGTGGCGCTGAACACTGCGGCCCGGACAAAACGCGATGGTGGGGTAAAATCGCCGGGCAGGCCAAGCATTCCCGATCCCTGTCCCAGCGGCTTGAATGTTTTGCCGAAAATTGAAACAGGGGGCACGTTGTTCGGGTTCAGGGCAATGTAGTTACGTAAATTCGTCAGGTGCCAGTCAAAAGTCGGTGAATTGGACATGGCCCCTGTGGGGTTGTCATAGAGAACAAGCTTGCCGTGCAGCGGCTCAATAACCAGGCTCTTACCGCTTCGGTCGTAGACAATAAAATGAAAAGGCTGCACCTCGGGTGGAAATCCGGGGGTTAACACCGGAGATATGGCAACCTCGCCGTTTTCAATGGCTGCCCGCACTTCATCAACCGTGGCAAATTGTGAGACAATCCACTGGGTAATATCCGATGAAGACATGGATATAGCCAGATTCTCGGCGGTGGTTTTGGAATACTCGGCAAAGCCGGGGAAATAAAAACTACCCACGGACAGTCCTTTTTCGTTGAGTCCGTCCAGGATAACCGGATTGTCCGCCAGCATAACCCCAACCGATGCATATTTGGTCTTCCATTTTTTACCCTCACCAATTGAGGTCTGACCGATGAATGCATAATTTCTGGGGACCATGATAAGGCTGATATCAAAAGAAATACCGAATTCAAGGGTACGGCCGCTGACAAAGGTTCCGTCTTTGGTCTGTAACTGAATGCCGGTACAGGCATCGGCATCAGGCCGGCCGATGATCAGTACGCTACAGATGGTACTCAGCACCAGTGCTTTCCATGTTAATCGCAACATATTCTTCACCATTTCCTCCTGTTAATCAGAATTTTGACAGAATGTATCAAATGCTTTTTTCGTATTTTTAAACCCATTGTCACGGGCAACTTCCCAGGGACGTTCACAGCTCATTGTTCGTGCGCACCATGAATATCCAGCCGAACCGATACAGCCGTGGGAATCACTTTTACTGCCTAAACGTTTCCCTCTGTTGAGTTTCATATTTCCCCTATAGACAACACCGAGCACGGGAATATCCTTTAATTTCTCAGGGGCGATTGTAAAGGGATTCCGACCAAGAAGGGTAAAGGTTGCCTCCTTGCCCTCCTTTATAGAACCGATTGTATCTTCCATTTCAAAAGTCCGGGCAGCAGTAATGGTGATTCCCTTCATGGCATCGTAAACGGAAATTTTTTCATTCGGATTCATCACCTTGCCGCCGGCCACGATTCGGTTGGCCGCTACCCAGGCAAGCAGCAAAGGTTCGGCCGGCGCCATGGCAAAATCCGAATGCAGGGAGACGGGCACGCCTCTTTTGGTAAATTCACGCAGTGCGACCATATTCGCCGCCCGCTCCGGACCCAGTCCGATTTCACTGTACTTATCGGCCAGGGCCCAGAGGTAGTACGGGTTTGCCGATATCTCCACTCCCAGATCCGCTGCCCTTTGCGCCTGATCTGCATCAAACAGCCCTACATGATGGAAGGTGGTGCGGTGGTTTTTCCGCGGATGGCGTTTTATGGCAGCTTCGGTGAAGTCCAGATATTTTTCAAAGGCCAGATCTCCGGTAATGTGAATATGAATTTTGTACCCTTTATCCCACCAGTAATCAAAAATTTCCCTGGCCTGTTTCAGAGGAATGATCCATTCGGATTTGCAGTTAGGACAGTTGTAAAACGGTTTGCGCAGTTGCAGGGCAAGTGAATAAATGGCGCCGTCGGCAAAGGTTTTGTATTGGTTGGGGAGAAACTTTATGTATTCAGTGTTGTATTTTTCAGGCAGTGATGCGATGTGCTTTGCATAGGCATCGTTGCCGATCTTTTTGACAAACTGTTCGGGAAAACCGGCAATAAGGTAAATGGTATAGGCCTTTGCCTTGTTGGTGCCATCCAGAAGAACTGCATATTCATCTTCAAAAGAGGAGTTGGGGAAACTGGGTTCACACATGGCGGTAATGCCGTTTTGCAGCATCAGTTGTGAAATACGCTCCATGCCGAGTTTCAGCATCTCCTGGTCGCCGAAAAACGGCGCCAGTTTTGTCCCCTTCATCATCTGGTAGGCCCGCTCCCAGAAATGATAGTTCTTCCAGTCCGCCTGTGTATCGTCTTCTTTGGGCAGGTCGCCTTTTTTGATGCCGTATTTTTTTACGCAGGCCGTGTTCAGGTAAATCTCATGGGTTGAGCGCTGCCAGATGATTGTCGGTACATCACCGGTCACCTTGTCGATATCCTGCAGGGTAATATTGCCGTGCCAGGCCTTGTGGTAGCCCCAGATAAGTACGGTTTTTGTTCGGTCCTTTTTCGAATCAATGATATCTTGTACTGCTTTGAGGTAATTTTCTTTGCCGCTGACGCCGGGATAGGTTTTGTGCGGCATGCGCCATTCGTGCGGGGCCACGATATCATTGGCCAGGATAAATCCGCCTATGGAGACCGGATGGGCATGGGGTTCGATAAATCCGGGCATCATGGTTGTACCCTGCAGGTCAACTTCCAGTGTCTTACCGGCAAAGTTGTTGACCGCACCGGATTTTTTTCCGGCGTAGATAATTTTGCCATCCCGTTCAATGACCGCCTCGACATAGCTTGGCTGCTCACCTTCCATGGTGATAATATCGCCGCCATAATAGATGGTCTGCCGTGGGCCGGCAGCGCCATTTGCACTGCTTCCAATGACCGGGAGAGCAGCAAGGACGATGGACATCATGATTTTTTTGAACATTTCAAGCTCCTTTACATGTCACCAAAGGGGTTTTTGATGATGAAATTTGCCATCAGCATAATGGTTGATTCGTTGCCTATATCATCAGGTGCAATAACGGAATATTGATATTCGGCCATGAGCATTACCGGCATGGGACCGATCTTCAACATTTTGCCGACACCCAGAGCAATGGGCAGGGTCAGTTTGTTGCCACTGTCCGCCTCCCAGTCAACAGTAATGTTCGGGCTGGCCCGAAGCTGCCAGGCATTGGGCAGGTGGCGGATGATGAAGTATTGCAGGTTGCTATGATT
>CAZURY010000190.1:3344-4906 GCA_964623145.1 uncultured Desulfobulbus sp.
CGCGCAAAAGCAGTATATGTATCACCAACGGGTACCGGTAAGACCGGTTGAAAAAGCCCGGTTTGAACATGCTCACTCCCGTCAACCAGATCACCGGTCACTTGTGTATAATTGTACTGGAATGAAAGGTTCCAGATTTGTGCCAGTGGATTGGCGATTTCCTTGCTCAACTCTTCCAGGTTCTTTGTTTTTGATTCTTCGGAATATGCACTCAAGGGCAATAGAGTCAGTATGAGCAATGCAATAAACAGAGGGGACCTCTTCATTTAATCTCCTTGAAATTATGGGCTTGACTTGGAAATGTGATGGAAAATTGACGATTTTGGAAGATACGTACCGGAATTAATACAGTATTGGTTCTTTTTGTCAAAAGAAAACCAGGGTGCCGTCAATCCACAGAAGCAAGGCACACCATCGCCTGCTGAGATTAAACAAAGAGGATTTTTTTCTAACTGATTGGTTTTGTGATAAATTAAGTAGCGGGTGTCTGGAGATGGTACCCCTGGCACAGTTCTGCTGAGTTTCGACGTTTTTTTTTTGCCATCCCGATTCTGATAATCGAGATGGCAAAATTCGGCAGGTATTTCTATGGATTAAAATTCATAGGCAAGCCGGGCCAGGAAGCTATCGGCAGTGTTATCACTACCGCCTTTATTTGTGCTATAATCCTTATCGTGTGTATATTCCAAAGCAAGGGTGGTGCCCTCAAAAATACCGATACCAAAAGAGGCGAGGATGCGACTTTCCGGCAGATGGCCAATCATATCGTTAGTACCCTGATAGGCAATGGCAACGGTAGACTCTCTGTCATAGATATGAAAGCTGTAGCCGGTTTCAATGTTGAAGGCCATGGGTTGACGGTCCCGTAGATTACCAAAATCATCAAGCGCTGTAATGTACTCACCAATTAATGAAATCGGCCCGATAGCCGTAATGGCATAGGCTCCAAATCCTCCCACATAGTCGGCTTCAAGTAAATTATCTTCTTTGAGTATCTCACTTAAGCCGTCACTGTCGCCCATGGAGTTTATATAGCTCATGCCGACATCTATTGAGAAGTCTTGCCGCGTAAAAGCGTAACCTGCACTGGCGCCGAATTGCTCTATTCGGCTGTCACCACCACCTTCATTGGTATCACCGTTAAAGGCAAAGACAGAGCCGTAAGCCCCACGTGCTTTAAAACCTAATCTAAGTGCCGTCTCCTGGGTCTCAGCTATTTCAAGGGTAAGGGGGTCTGAAATCATATTCGTTGTGAAATGACCAAAGGGAACATACTGCCTGCCCGCATTGACATATAAAGGAAATTTTTCAGTGTTGCCGACAATGATGTGCGCATCGTCGATCAGAACTTTATCATCTCCACCCTCTTCATAGAGAATAGTAAGATGGGCGCTTGCCCAGTCCGTAACCCGGCCAATAAAACCAAGCTCAACCGTTGCCAGTTCAAACTTACTTTCATGCACTCCCTCAAAATCTTCGCCTGTGGATGCTTCAACCTCGATCAATGTTCTGAAGTCAATGTACTTGTTTATCATGTGAGCACGATCTGCATCCTGTCCTTT
>CAZURY010000191.1:0-4841 GCA_964623145.1 uncultured Desulfobulbus sp.
GCGTCCATCCGTGGAGCGGGAAACAGGACAAATATTGTTTTTTTGATATTGCTGAGGTTCGACGGTCATCAGAAAAAATTTTATTCTTCTTCTGTAAGGAACCCCCTTTTCAATCGACACACAGACATAAAGTTGTCGAAACAGGGATCACATTTTACAACCTGGAGCGATCATGGATTTTAAAGATCTTTTTAACCAATGCTGGAAGTTGTTTGTTGCCAACCTGCCGGCCCTTATTCTTTGCACACTTGTCTACATAGCTGTTTCTGTTGCTTCCCTGGGTATCATGGCGCCGGTGTTGACGGCAGGCTATATGCAGTCTCTTCTGCTTCTTATCAGAGAGAAACGTAAACCGGAAATTCGCGATCTCTTTAGTCAGATGCGTTTATTTTTTCCTTTACTTGCCTTCATGGCTGTCTGTATCCTGATTATTATGATCGGCTTTGGTTTGTTAGTCATCCCGGGCATAGCACTTACCATAGGGCTGAGTTTTTTCTGTCTCTATATGCTGCCACTTATGACCGATCAGGGCATGGGTCTTCTTGATGCCGTTAAAACAAGCAGTCGCATGGCATTAAATCCTCCCGTCGGCGAACAGGTAGCCGTTGTTGTCGTCTTTCTCATCCTTAGCTCCATTGGAAATTCCACCGGTATCGGGGTATTAGTCACCCAGCCCTTTGCCACCCTGTTTATCCTGTCGGTTTATGAACTCAAACGACAGCGCATGCTTCCCCCTCCCGGAACAGCAGAAACTACTGCACCACCGCCCCCTCCGCCAGGGGCCACAACAAATAACGATTGACATCGGCTTTAACCGGAGTCGGTAATTTTTTCAGGATAAATTTTATAATGCAATTTTTTACCGGATTACAGCGACATGAATATAAGGGCACAGCCATTTACATTGACCCTCTTGTTCCCGACTGGTTCGTTCCCTCATCCCTCTGTGATCAGCTGCTCATCAGCCTGCACGGGGAATCCGAGGTAGATGCCGCCCTCAACCGTTTTTGCCGGCAACAGAATATTACCTTTGATAAGGCAAAAACACTCTATGAACAACTTGCACTCCTTCTTTCCCGGAAACATGTTTCACCCTATGGCGGTCGCAGCCTCAGCCTCAAACAAGGTTCCTTAAAAGAGCTTTGGTTTCATGTCACCGATACCTGTAACCTGGCCTGTCGTCACTGTCTGTTTGCCGCCTCACCGGCCAAACAGACAACGCTGGCTAAAAAACTCCTGCTGACCGCCCTGGAAGAAGCGACCGATCTTGGCTGCCGCCTCTTTTACTTTACCGGCGGAGAACCCTTTGTTTACCCTGATTTTTCGGAGATACTGGCCCGTGTCCTGCAACAAAATCCAGCAACGCATGCCGTGGTGCTGACCAATGGCCTGCTCCTGAAAAAAAACCTTTCTCAACTTCAACATCTGGATATGCAACGCCTGCATCTGCAGGTCAGCCTGGATGGTCTGGAAGAAGCCCATGACCGATTGCGCGGCACAGGAAGTTTTGCACTGCTCAAGGAAAATATTGCCGCAACCGTTGCCCGAAATATCTCACTCACCGTCTCCGTGGCCGTCAACCGGACCAATGCCCAACAACTTCCGGAGATAACCCGGGAGGCAGCGACAATGGGGGCAAGCGGTATTCATTTCATGTTCCATTTCATCCGCGGTAAGGGAAACAGGGATCAGTTTGTTGATCCGCAGCAGTTGCTGCCGGGAATTCTTGAAGCGGCAGCGGTTTGCCGTGAATACGGCCTCACCATTGATAACCTCGAAGGCCTCAAATCCCAGATCTTCACCCTTCCCGGTACCCGGCACGATTTGAGCAATATGGGTTGGGAATCCATGGCTGTTGGTCCCGATGGCAAAATCTATCCTTCACCTGCTCTGGTTCGTATCAATGACCTTGTCTGCGGTGAACTCCATGATGGTCTCGGCATGGTATTTAAAGAGAGTAAGGTTCTTCAGCAGATACGAAACAGTTCACTTATTGATGACGAAAACTGGCAAAAGCATTCTCTTGCTCTTCTTACCGGAGGTGGTGATCCTGATCACTCCTGGATGAGCGGCAACACTTTTGTCGGCCATGATCCCTACCTCCCGCTCTACGAACAGCTGATGCTTTCCCTGATTGCCGACCAGATTCAATCCTATCCGGATCAGGGCATCTTTCGGCTGCGAATGGGAGATGTCCGTCATGACTGTCCCGGGGATGAAGGGAACGAGGTGGTTCTGACCCACTGTAACTGTGTTATTTCACTCTCCGGAACCGACGGACACAGTTCGGTGCGTGAATTTTACGGAGCTGCTGCAAAAAGCACCAACACGGATATACAAAATCCTCAGGCACCAGCCGGAACCCTGGATACGTTTATTCCTCAATCTGCAAAAGATCGTTCCTATGGCTGCGGCAGCC
The DNA here is from genome assembly GCA_964623145.1 of uncultured Desulfobulbus sp. Classification (GTDB taxonomy): domain Bacteria; phylum Desulfobacterota; class Desulfobulbia; order Desulfobulbales; family Desulfobulbaceae; genus DRLX01. The sequence goes on from CAZURY010000191.1 coordinate 2,420, forward strand.
CTGTTAAAGATGCAAAACCTGCCACAGGGGAAACCGTGATTGATCTCGGTTCCGGATCAGGGGTTGAATGTTTTCTCGCAGCACGTGAGGTGGGACAGACCGGCAAAGTGATCGGTATTGATATGACCGATGATATGCTTAAGCTGGCAGAGGAATCTCGAAAGGAAGTAGTCTTGGAGCTTGGGTATGATATTGTCGAATTTCGCAAGGGATTTCTCGAAGACATCCCTGTTGATGATGAAAGCGCCGATGTGGTTATCTCCAACTGTGTTATTAATCTCAGTCCGGATAAACGAAAGACATATCTTGAAATTCTGCGGATTCTAAAACCTGGTGGTCGGTTGGTTGTCGCTGATATTGTCACCGATGTTCCCGTTAATGCGTCAATAGGTCATTCCAGCCGCTGGCGGGGAGAATGTCTCGGCGGGGCCATGCAGCAGGACGATCTTCTGCAAATGCTTGAGGACTGCGGTTTTATCGGTCTCCGTTTACATAAACGCTATCCTTACCGCCAGGTCCTGGGTAACAGTTTTTTTTCTCTGACCTACGAGGCGAGAAAACCTGCTTTTAATAAAGATCATTCATCAATCCGTGTAGCGTACCGCGGTCCACACCCTGCCCTGATTACTGAATCCGGTTTTGTTCTCAAACGTGGACATATCACCACTTTGCCGAAAAGCGAAACCCTGAATCTGGATGACTCCTTTTTTATTTTTGATGACATGGGCGCTGTTGCCAATATTGAGCAGGAACCCTGCTGCTGCGGCGCTCCTCCGGAAAATACAGAGACAGAAAAAAGAAAAAGCGCCGTACCCATACGACGCCATACCAGCGGCTGCATGGTCTGTGGTGAAGAACTTGTCTACAGCACTGGAGCCAGAGAGCGATCCTGTCATTTCTGCGGCAAGGTTGAGGTAAGCAACTGCGACTGCAGGCAGGGACATTTTATCTGTGACGGCTGCCATCAACAGAAAGCCATTGAGGTTATCCGTCATATCTGTCTCCAAAGCCGGGAAAAAGATATGCTCCAGCTTCTCCACACCATCAGGAGCCATCCATCCGTACCCATGCACGGACCTGAACATCATGCCATGATACCGGGAGTTATCCTGGCCGCCTTGCGTAATTGCGGTGGTCAGGTAAGGGACAAAGACATACTGGCCGGGATTGATCGTGGAAGTAAGGTACCGGGTGGTGCCTGCGGTTTCTGGGGAAGCTGCGGCGCAGCCATCGGCGCCGGCATTGCCGCATCCCTTTTTCTTGATGCCACGCCGCTTACCCCTCATCCCAGACAAAAAGCCCAGGCATTCACTGCAGATATCCTTGGCAAAATAGCCGAAATTAAAGGAGGCCGATGCTGTCAACGCGAGACCTGGCTTACTTTAAATCGTACAGCTGCGTTGTCCGAGAAATACTTTGGTTTATTCCTTAAAGCGGAGACAGAGCTCCACTGCAGTCAATACCAAACCAACAAAGAATGTATCCGTCGTCAATGTCCCCTCTGGAAAAGCAGAGAGATAAAAAAGAACGAAGCCGTCATTCTGCCGCTCACCATGGCACGATGATTTTTTCAATTTAGGTCAAAGTTTACGGGCCACCAGATACATGGGATGATAAGTGAGAGTCACTCCCTTATCGCTACTGAATAACTGTTGATACTCCCGGCAAAATTTCTTTTGTCTTTCCCTGCTCCAACCCGGTCTTGCCAGGGCATTGACGCCGGTCCGGCGAAGATGTTCCTGCACGGCAAGAGGATCTGAAAAAACAAGAGATTGTAGCGATTCTTTTACCAGCACAACATCAAAAGACTGCTTAAGCAGTCCTTGTTTCACCTGGGCAAGCGACAGGTAATCCAAACCGTTTCCGCTCACTGCACGTATCTCTCGTAAATTATCCGGTCCATACAGGCTAAAGGCCAACATACCTCCCGGCAGCAGGTGGTTATACAGTTTACTGAAAACAGCCATCAGATCATGAAACCAATGAAAGGTAGATGATGAGCATATAAGGTGATATCGCCCGGGCAATTGGATTTTCTCAATATCTCCCGCCAGAAATCGTATTTCTCCCGCCAATTCAATTGAGGTGGTAATTTTTAAAAATTCTTCCGATAAATCATTAATATGCAATTTTTGTATCTGTGGAAAACCGGCAACAAGGCATCTGGTAAGAAATCCGGTACAACACCCTATTTCCAAGACATGCTTCGGTGGATTATCCAGATGTTCCGCTATTATTTTCTGCAGTCGCCCGGCTATTTCCTGTTGAACAACAGCCTGCCCGTCGTAGGTTTCAACTACCCTGGCAAAATGCATTTTAATTTTTTCTTTTTCTACCTTCACTTTGTATCTTTGATTCTGTAAAAACCGATAACCGGGGCATAATTTTCGTTATTGGTGTTTCTAACGTATCTGATCACAGG
>CAZURY010000192.1:0-4833 GCA_964623145.1 uncultured Desulfobulbus sp.
TTGGAATATTTTGATTTTTCCGTCGATGAAGCCGAGCGGGAAGCCCTGCGTCTTAATCCGGAGCTGACCATCCTGAAGGTAGGCGCCACTGCCGGGCTGGGCATGGATAACTGGATTAACTATCTTCAAGCCTTATCCGCCCGTTGATTGTTGTTTCTCAATTTAGATCTCTGATATTGCAACCATAGGACTAATTGATGGAATCTGTTGCCTCGCCAGGTGAAAATCGAGGGTGGACAAGGTTGTTCCCCTTCCTGACCTGGTTGCCGAAAATCAACCGCCATACTTTAAAGGCCGATTTTATTGCCGGATTGACGGTTGCCCTGGTCGCCATCCCGCAATCGCTTGCCTATGCACAACTTGCAGGTGTGCCTGCGTATTACGGTTTGTATGCCTCCCTGTTGCCCGTTATTGTGGGGGCATTGTTAGGCTCTTCACCGTTGCTGTCCACGGGGCCGGTTGCTATGACTTCACTGCTCACCGCTGCCAGTGTCATGTCTATTGCCCATCCCCATACCGAACAGTTCTATACCTATGTTATTTTGATTGCGCTCTTGTCGGGAATTTTCCAGATCGGTCTCGGCCTGGCCAGACTGGGACGCATCATTAATTTTCTTTCCTATCCGGTTCTACATGGTTTTATCAACGCGGCGGCCATCATTATAGGACTGTCGCAACTACCGGCGATGCTGGGAATAGAACAGGGGCAGAAAAGTGGACATTTTCTCATTGATATCTTTCATGTTATCGAACGTTGGAACGATGTTCATATATTGTCCGTCTATTTTGGAGTAACGGCCCTTGTACTTTTATTGATACTGAAGAAAACCGCGCCGAAATTACCAGCGGTCCTCTTTGTCGTTTCTCTGGCAACCCTGATGAGTTGGTTGATCGGATTCGAAGCCGATGGTGGTACGGTCGTCGGTACCATCCCCCGCGGTCTACCGGGCCTGTCCATGCCGAAAATTGATTACCGGGCCGCAGCGCATCTTGGTCCGGCCGCCTTTATTATTGCCATCATCAGTTTCATGGAGGCCATGTCAAGCTCTAAAATTATCGCGATTAAAACCCGTACACGCTGGGATGAGAATCAGGAACTCATCGGTCAGGGGCTGGCTAAGGTAGCTGCGGCCTTCAATCACTCCATGCCGGTAAGCGGTTCCTTTTCCCGCTCCGCGCTCAATCTAATCTCCGGTGCGAAAACAGGACTGGCTTCGGTGTTCTGTGCGGGCATGGTTTTGTTGACCCTGTTGTTTTTTACTCCCGCTCTGTATCATTTGCCCAAACCGGTGTTATCGGCGGTAATTATGGCAGCTGTGTTCAATCTGATAAATTTTAAACAATTCAAGATGGCCTGGGTTGCCAGGAAGGATGATGGTGTAGCCGCAGTAGTCACCTTTGTCGCCACGCTATTGGTCGCGCCTAATATCCAGAACGGTATTTTGACAGGGATTATCCTGTCGTTGATCATGTTTCTCTATCGCACCATGAAGCCTGATATCGTTATTCTCGGCAAGGATGAAAACGGGGTTCTTCGAGATGCCCATCGCTATAACCTACCGAAATTACATCCACGCCTCATCGCTATTCGCTTCAGCGGCCACCTCTATTTCGCTAATGTCAGCTACATCAATGATTCGGTACTGAAGATTATTGGAAACGACCCGAATCTGCAGGTTATATTGATAGAGTGTGGCGGAATTAACAGTCTTGACGCCTCCGGGGTCGAGATGTTTACTAATCTTCACGAACGACTGCAGATCGCCGGCATTACACTGGCGTTTTGTAATTTACGCAGCAATGTGGTTGAAATTATGCAACGAACCGGGCTTGACAAGATTGTAGGTCAGGAAAACATCTATAATTCGGAACAGCAGGCCCTGGAAATATTGAATAAACGTCTGGACTAAACAGCAGCATGAAACAAAAGAATAGAGGACCTTTGCAAAAAGAGACGCGATCGTTGTGGGCAAATCAGAGTGTTATTCGAGTATTTTTGTATCTTTGCCTGGGTCTGCTCCTGCTAGGTGAATGTAGTATTGCCGCAGCATCGCCAATACCTGTTTTTGTCTCCATCGCACCCCAGGCCTATTTTGTTAAAAAAATAGGCGGCGACCGGGTACAGGTAGAGGTACTGGTGCGTCCAGGCGCAAGCCCGGCGACCTATGCGCCAACACCGAAACAGATGGCGCGTCTGGCTTCAGCCAGGGTTTTTTTCAGGATTGGTGTGCCATTTGAAAATTCCCTGTTGCCGAAAATTCACAGAAATATGCCCTCGTTGTATATTGTTGACATCAGCAGGGACATAAAACGATTGTTTGTGCAACAAGACGGCGGGCAAAAATCCAATGAGCTGGATCCGCATACCTGGCTGGATCCCATGCTGGTGAAACAGCAGGCGGCAGTGATTAAGGCAACCCTGTCGGCAATTGATCCTGTCGGACGCAACCTGTATGAAAAAAATTATTTACAATTTGCCGAAGAACTCGATGCGCTGGATATGCGTATCCGGAAAAAACTTAAAAGAGTTATTGGAAAGACGGTTTTTGTGTATCATCCGGCTTATGGCTATTTCTGTCGAGCGTATGGACTTCACCAGAAGGCAGTGGAGACCGGTGGCAAGGATCCCTCTCCAAAACATTTGGCCCGGCTTATCCAGGAAGCAAAAAAAGAAGGAGTTCGGGTTATTTTTGTTCAACCCCAGTTTTCCAGGAAAAAAGCTGAAACAGTTGCCAGGGCCATTGGTGGCACTGTGGTAGTTTTTGATCCTCTGGCCTATAACTATTGCGACAACCTGGACAGGGTTGCCGATCAACTGGCACAAATGCTGCGATAAATTTTTCTAATTTTTTAGCCCGGACATTTAACAAAGGTCATCGAAGTCTACGCGTATCTGCAGCAGACCGCTCGGAGTCTACGCTTACCTGTGAAATATCCGGGTTAGGCGTTCTGCTTGCTTGTCCGCTCTTTAAAGCGGACAAGGTTGGCAAGCATGGAGCAGGCCGGGGTAGGGATTGAGAGTCTGTTCCCCTGTTTGGCAACATAACCCACCAGCGCTTCGACTTCTGTGGGCTTTCCCTGTTCCAGATCCTGCAGCATTGATGGCCGGTGATTATAGGTCATCGGCAGAAGTTTGTCGTAAAAAATCCGACGATAACCGGCAGCATCCGGCCAGGGGGTTCTGCCGCCAAGTCCGTGGATAACGGCAAAAGTCTCATCGATAATCTGGTCCATGATCAGCCGGGTTTGTCTGTTTTCACCAAGCGCCCCGTAATGAACGCCCAGGACGGCGCCCAGCGGATTTAACGCGCAGTTGTACAATAATTTGGCAAACAGGTCTTGATAAATATCCTTAACTGCGATGCAGGGGATTCCTGCATGAGTTAAGGCGCCTGCAAGCTTCCGGGCAAAGGGAGGGATCGTTTCCGGTGTGCCGGAGCCGATATGAATATCGTCGGCGCTGACCGTGATTCGTATTTCACCCGGCCTTGTGATTTCAAAGCCGGTGATCACCCGGGCGCCAAAGGTACGATCCGGGCCAAAGCAGTTTTTCACCTGTTCAATATTGCCGCAGCCATTCTGCAGGGAAACAACCGGGCCGGAAAACCCCTTCATCCCGGCAATTGCCTTGATGGCCTCTGCCGTATCATAGGATTTTGTCGTAATCAGGGCGGCGTCATACTCCTGATTACCGATATTTTTCAGTTGCTCCAGAAGGTGCAGCTTCCGTCCCTCCACACGATACTCTCCAAAAATTCCGGTGACCTGTAATCCCTTCTCGTTGACAATATCAAGAAAGCGTTTCCTGAGAACAAGGGAAATTGCATGTCCATCAGCGGCCAGAAGGCAGCCGAGCGCCTGCCCAAGAGCACCGGCTCCAAAAATAAGGATTTTCATGATAGATAGTCCACCATTGAGCTATTGGAGAAGGTTGGGAAGCCAGAGAACCAGGTCGGGAAAGATAATAAAGATGATCAGGCCAAGGGTTTCAACAATTGCAAAGGGGATGGATCCGCGAATAACATCCATGAGAGAGACTTCGGGCGGTGAAACCCCTTTGATGACAAAAAGATTGAGGCCGACCGGTGGTGTTTCCGTTCCTATTTCGCAGGCTATGGCCATGACGATGCCGAACCATAGGCTGGAATACCCCATTGAAAGGATGATGGGTAGAAAAATGGGGGTGCTGATAAGAATGACCGAGACAACATCCATGAACATTCCCATCAGGTAAAGTACGGAGAAAATACAAGTCAGTACGGCCCAGGCAGGCAGGTTGAGTGAGGTGACAAAAGCCGCCAGTTCCTGTGGTACCTGGAGTCGGGTTAATACATAACCAAAGAGCAGGGCTGAGGCAAAGATCAGCATGATCATGGTGGATGTGGAGACCGTGGAACGAAGGATAAGCCTGAATTTTTTCCAATCAAGTTCTCTTTTGATAAAGGCAATGATGAGGGCGCCGATGCATCCTACGGCAGCCGCTTCTGTCGGTGTGGCAATTCCCCTGTAAATGGATCCCAGTACCAGCAGGATCAAAACCATGACCGGCCAGATTTGCAGCAATGATTCAAAGCGCATCTTCCAGGTCACTTCGTCAGGATTTTTCGGTGCGGCATCCGGGTAAAAGACGCCGATCAGAAAGATATAACCCATCATCATCCCGGCAAGGACAACACCCGGCAGGATGCCGGCAATAAAGAGGCGACCCACGGATTCATCACCAACCACGCCATAGAGGATGAGGGCAACACTTGGCGGAATGAGCAGGGCAAGTCCACCGGAGGCAGCGACGCAGCCGGTGGCAAGTGATTTGTTGTAATTGCGGTTGATCAT
>CAZURY010000193.1:0-4802 GCA_964623145.1 uncultured Desulfobulbus sp.
CGGCAGAATCAAGCCGTGTACGAGCAGGCCGTGATAATTCACCAATTGCTGGAGAAGGATGAGGGACGCCCATACACTTTTAGCCACCTTTAGTAAATAAATCACCAAGGCTGAACCAGTTTTTCTGGCCACAGCCATAATAAAGCATGAAAATAGTCCAAAAGAATAAGATCTTCCATGGCTATTTTTGGATAAAAATATGAAAGCATTAATCGGGCTTGAAAATGGAACGGTACTCACCGGCCGTAGTTTCACCGGCGCCGGCGAGGCAGTGGGGGAGATCGTTTTTAATACCAGCATGAGCGGTTATCAGGAGGTATTGACTGATCCGTCCTATGTGGGCCAGTTGGTGACGATGACCTATCCTTTAATCGGCAATTACGGTGTCAATGCAGAAGACATGGAATCCGACGGCGTCCATCCCCGCGCCTTTTTGATGCGCGAATATCAGGACATGCCGAGTAACTTTCGCGCAACCGGTACGCTCGCCGATTTTCTACAGCAATATGGAATTATGGGTGTCGAGGGTGTGGATACCCGTATGTTGACAAGAATTATTCGAAACGGCGGCGCCATGAAGGCTGTTATTTCGACGGAGGATACTGATCCCGAATCTTTAGTACAACGGGCCAGGCAGTGGTTCGGCCTGGTGGGACGCGATATGGTCGCCCGGGTGAGCTGCAAAGAGCCGTATGGCTGGCAGCAGAACAAACCCGTAAGTGGATCATCTTTTCCCGATGGGGAAGGGCAGGGGTACCGTGTTGTGGCCTATGATTTCGGTATTAAATATAACCAGCTCCGGTTGCTGAGTTCCCGTGGCTGTAGTGTTCTGGTCGTTCCGGCCACTACAACGGCTGCTGATGTGCTGGCCCTTGATCCGGACGGCATTTTTCTTTCCAACGGTCCCGGTGACCCGGCCGGTGTGGAAGGGGTTATTGACAATATTCGGGACCTTCTTGGTAAAAAACCGATTTTCGGTATTTGCCTCGGGCACCAGATGCTTGGCCTTGCCTACGGCGGCGCCACCTATAAGTTAAAGTTCGGACACCGGGGTGGTAATCAGCCGGTAAAAGATCTGACCACGGGCAAGGTTGAAATTACCTCACAAAATCATGGGTTCTGTGTTGAGCCGGACAGTCTGCCCGGGGAGGTTGAAGTTACCCATATCAATCTTAATGACGGCAGTCTTGAGGGGATGCGACATACCGAATATCCGGCATTTTCAGTCCAATATCACCCTGAACATGCACCCGGCCCCCATGATGCCGAGTATCTCTTTGACCGTTTTATAGATCTGATGGCGCAGCGGAACTGAAGTAACTACTCACAGCCACGCCATCTTTGCACGATCGCGCCTGCCCGCATAACGGACTATAGCGAACAGACGCGCTTGCGCAAATATGACGCGGCTGTAAGCAGTTACAGGTCTGAGGTAATGAAAACGCATAGTTATTTGCCCTGTGAGGAGTTACGAACTGAAGCCTGAACCGGCAATTAACGACTGAAACCGGAAATCCGAAACTCGAAACCAGCTACCAAACAGAAAATGCCTAAACGCACTGATATCCATAAGATCCTCATCATCGGCTCCGGGCCGATCATCATCAGCCAGGCCTGTGAATTTGATTATTCCGGGGCCCAGGCGGTCAAGGCATTGAAAGAAGAGGGCTTTGAGGTGGTGCTGATCAATTCCAATCCGGCAACCATCATGACGGATCCCGGCCTTGCCGATCGCACCTATATCGAACCTATCACGCCCGAATGCGTGGCCCGGGTTATCGAGCGCGAGCGGCCCGATGCTCTGCTGCCCACCCTGGGCGGCCAGACAGGGCTTAATACCGCCATCAAGGTGGCGGAGATGGGTGTCCTGGAAAAGTATAATGTGGAGATGCTGGCGGCTGATATTGCTGTTATTCAAAAGGCCGAGGGACGGGAGGAGTTCCGGGATGCCATGGAAAAAATCGGCCTCAATGTGCCCAGGTCCGCCATTGTGCATACCATGGAAGAGGTTAATGCCAGCGCTGAAGAGATCGGCTTTCCGATTATTGTCCGCCCCAGCTTCACCCTGGGCGGAACAGGCGGCGGCGTGGCCTATAACAGGAGCGAGTTGAAGGAACTGGCCACGGCCGGTCTTGATCTTTCCATGACCACCGAGGTCATGCTTGAGCGATCTCTGCTGGGTTGGAAAGAGTATGAACTGGAGGTCATGCGGGATCGAAATGACAACGTGGTAATCATCTGTTCCATAGAAAATATCGATGCCATGGGTGTGCATACCGGTGATTCCATAACCGTTGCCCCGCAGCAGACCCTGACTGATCGCGAATACCAGCGGATGCGGGATGCCTCCATTGCCATTATCCGGGAAATCGGGGTGGAAACCGGAGGCTCGAATGTTCAGTTTGCCGTCAATCCCGAAGACGGGGAGATGATGATCATTGAGATGAATCCGAGGGTTTCCCGCTCCTCGGCGCTGGCATCAAAGGCCACGGGTTTTCCCATTGCCAAAATTGCCGCCAAGCTTGCCATCGGTTATACCCTGGATGAGCTGCAAAATGATATCACCCGGGAGACGTATGCCGCCTTTGAGCCCACCATTGATTACTGCGTTGTCAAAATACCACGCTGGACCTTTGAGAAGTTTCCCGAGACCGAGGACGTGCTGACAACGGCCATGAAGTCAGTGGGGGAGACCATGGCCATCGGCAGAACCTTTAAAGAGGCTTTCCAGAAGGGCATGCGTTCGCTTGAGATCGGTCGGGCCGGTTTTGGCTTTGACGGCAAAGACGAAATGGACGGGCTGCATCAGGATGACCTTGAGCTGGGCCTGAGCAGGCCCAATTCCCGGAGAATCAGTTATTTGTTTGAGGCCCTGCGCCGGGGGATGAGCATTGAAAATATCCATGAACTGACCATGATCGATCCCTGGTTCCTGCATAATTTCAAACAGATTATTGATAAAGGCAGGGAGATAAAGGATTGCGGATTTAGCGGACTGGATCGGGAATTCCTCTACCAGGCCAAGCAGTATGGTTTTTCCGATATCCAGCTGGCCAACCTGACCGGCACGTCAGAGCGGGACATCCGCACCCTGCGCCGGGAAAAAGATCTTCTTCCGGTTTATAAGCTGGTGGATACCTGTGGAGCCGAGTTTGAATCCTATACCCCGTATTACTATTCCACCTATGAACAGGAAGACGAGGCCCGGATCAGCAAAAAGAAAAAAATTATGATTCTGGGCGGCGGTCCCAACAGGATCGGCCAGGGAATTGAATTTGATTACTGCTGTGTGCATGCCTCTTTTGCCCTACGCGAGATCGGCGTGGAATCGATTATGGTCAATTCCAACCCGGAGACGGTTTCCACGGATTATGATACCTCGGACAAACTCTATTTTGAGCCGCTCACCCGGGAGGATGTTCTCAACATTATTGAACAGGAGCAGCCCGACGGGGTCATCGTCCAGTTCGGCGGCCAGACGCCGCTTAACCTGGCGGTGCCGCTGGCGGAAGCCGGAGTGACCATCATTGGCACGCCGCCTGATGCCATTGACCGGGCTGAAGACCGGAAACGGTTTCAGCAGTTTTTGCAGAAACTCGGCCTGCGACAGCCGGAAAATGATACCGCTCACACCCTGGAAGAGGCGCTGGCGGTTGCGCGGCGTATAGGATTTCCGGTGGTCATGCGGCCCTCCTATGTGCTGGGCGGGCGTGATATGCGGATTGTCTATAATGAAGAGGGTATCAGGAAGTTTATGGCCATTCCGGGAATGGCCGGCAGTGATCATCCGGTGCTGCTGGATAAATTTTTAAAGGATGCAATCGAAGTTGATGTGGACGCGGTTTCCGACGGCAGAATGACCGTGATCGGCGGTATTATGGAGCATATTGAAGAGGCCGGGATTCATTCCGGCGATTCGGCCTGCGTCCTGCCGCCGCATACCCTTCAACCGGCCATGATACAGGAGATCAGCCGGGCAACGCGAGCCATGGCCGCAGAACTTGGCGTTATCGGTCTGATGAATGTTCAGTATGCGGTGAAAGGCGATGACCTCTACATCCTGGAGGTCAATCCCAGGGCATCCCGAACCGTGCCCTTTGTCTCCAAGGCGACCGGTGTTCCCCTGGCCAAGATAGCGACCAAGGTCATGATGGGAATGAACCTTGCCGAGCTCGGGCTGACCGGCGAAGTTCAGGTCAGTCATTGGGCGGTTAAGGAGGCGGTTTTTCCCTTTGATCGTTTTGAAAACGTTGATACCCTGCTGGGTCCGGAGATGAAATCCACCGGTGAGGTCATGGGAATTGATGATTCCCTGGGCCTTGCAATGGCCAAGTCGCAACAGGCGGCCGGCCAGCATCTGCCCATGAGCGGCGCTGTTTTTATCTCGGTCCGGCACGCGGACAAGGATGCAGCCGTGCCCGTGGCCAGGCAGCTCGCCGAGCTCGGGTATACCTTGCTGGCCACCCGTGGTACTGCTGAAAAACTGGCAGGCTGCGGTATTGAATGTGAGCGGGTGAATAAGATTTCCCAGGGACGGCCCCATATCCTTGACCGGGTAAGAAACGGTGAGGTGCAGTGGATTATCAATACCTCATCGGGCAGCCGGACCACCGAGGATTCCTATACTATTCGCCGGGCAGCCCTTGATTATCATATACCGTATACGACCACCATTACAGGAGCAACCTTCATGACCCGAGCAGTTGCCGCTCTGGCCGAAAGGGTATTTTCCGTCAAGACGGTACAGGAATTTGCCAAGGCCATTGACTGATGGAAAAAGCGTATTACTATTACAGTAACCC
>CAZURY010000194.1:0-4797 GCA_964623145.1 uncultured Desulfobulbus sp.
TTTATTTTTATCGCCATCCTGGTGTTCAACGCACTTGTTTTCATGCGGCAACGGTCAGAATGGATGGGAGATGACAATGCCCATATGATCGCCAAAGAGTACTGGGTTTCCGGGCAGGTTCTCTACTTGTACCGCTCCGTTCTGACCAGACTCCTCCATCCCGAAAACAGGCTACTTCTGCCATTGAATGCTTTACAGGAGAGCATCTTCAACAGAGGCAGTCATTATCTTCCAAAAAATGATGGTGAAATCGGTATCTGGATAAACAACTGGTTTATCTACCCCTATGCAAAACGGTTTCGCATACCCAAGGGCTATGCCGCCTACACCAACAAACAGAAAATAGCTCCTATGCTCGTCAACTTTCTTGACAGAGTCTGGTTTTCCATAGAGAGCATGGCCGTCAATCCCATAGCCGACAAACAGATGTATGAACAGCATTATCTACGGAATTTTGCCGGGATGGTGCATTATTATGCATATTTCAAGAGAGGCTATGCACCTGGTAACAGTGGGTCGGATTTTTATCTCTGTAAAATTCCGAAATATATCCATAGGTCCGAGTTGCTGGTCACCTGGCTGGGAGACCTGAAAGATCGCTGGCGTGAATCCGGACCAACACAGGAATTTCTGAAACAGCACCCTGTGGTTGCCGTTTTCAGGCAGGTTGCCGTCGCGATAGCGTGCGATTTTATTATCCAAGGCCGAATCAACAGTGAGGCGTTTTCCTGTAATGACCCCTACTGGGGCATCTATGCCAGGGTCAGGAAGGAGTTTCTTGTTGGTGAACCGGAAAAACCAGCTCCATACCAAATGATGCAAGACCGGGAGAAGGCAAAGAAATTCTATTATATCGTAATACAATCGGTTGGAGCAAAATTTAATTACTATATTTTTCAGAGATATTGCGGGAAGAAGCTGCCCGGTAAGGTTGACTGGGCTTATGACAAGAGAGGGCGAACCAAAGGACAATCTCTTGATGACGCAATAAGATACAATCTCTCAATGTACAGAGAAGAATTCAAAAAACTGGAGGAACAGTTCAATGGCAATCAGTGATCCGACCATCGTTAGGGTGACAGACGAAAATCAGGCTGAGTATGATCTCTATTTTGAGAATGCAAAAGCTGATGCCATAAGCCAGCTTGAGACGACACTTGCGGAGCAAAATTCTCAGCTCGAACCTGACCAGCAAAAAAGCCCGGAAGAACTGGCAGCCCTCAAGGAAGATCTTGCTCAGTTTTTCTCCACCAGTCGGGATGATTTTTTTGCCGATATGCTGGGTGTTCTTTATTCTTCCATTAAGCAGGCAGAGGACCTGGGCGATACCGAACTAGTGAGCAGCGTCAGGCTCAAGGGGGCCTTGCGTGGATTACCGATTGCCGGCACGGCAATTTCCATCGGACTTGATGTTCAGGCGGGGGATGACTGGCAGGAAGCTGTAACCAAAGAGCTCACCGGTTTGTTGGTCGGTATGGCTGCCGGCGCCGCCATTGTTGCCGGCGCGTCGGCCTTGGGAGCTGCGGCAGTGGAGGGAACTGCCGTGGCGGTGATCGGAGCCCTTGGCGCAGGCGTTGCCCTGGCGGTTGAATATATGTCCTCGAACTGGACTGTCGCTGAAATCGGGGAACAATGGGATTATTACCTCGGCCCCAATTACGATCACTATTATGATTCATCCAAACACACCCTCACGCTGGATATAAAAAGCGGCAAGGTGAGTGAGGCGCTACGGACTTACTGGCAGGGCGGCAACGCCATCGTTGACAGGAATGTTTTTGAAGAGGATCTTGATTATCAGAATTTGGCTGGATGGACAATTACCCAGATCACGCCTGGCGAGATTCCGGTTGAAATCCGTTTTGACAACTCCACAGGGGGGGTTAAATTTATCAAAGACGGTATCGCCAGCCTGCGTCAGTTTTCTGAAACCAATAATGAATTCCGTGATATTGTAAACTGCGTTCTTGAAAAGAGTCCGCAGAATTTCAATGTTGCGGTTGGCGGAGAAGGTTCATCTTTTCATCAGATAGAAAACTATTTTGCGGAATTGGGGCCGGAATTGATAGCATCCGAGGTCCTTGATTATACGGGCGATACGCAAAAGAAAGCACTCTACGCCCTGGTCAACCTCTATGCATTTGTCGAAGAAGGAGTGGATGATTACAATTCTGTAAATCCGGAAGACTATTCCGACCAGTATGTCCAGGACCGGGCCGCGTTTCTCTATCAGGTCATGCATGGAGATGCCCCGTCTACCACCGGTGACGACATGCAGTTTTATGATGCCACCCTTGGCATAGAAGCCTATGCAGGCAACGGCACTCCTGATCTATCCGATCGTCATTATATATTCGGCAATCTGGAAGGTGAACTGATCGAGGGGAATTCAAAGGAAGATCACCTTTACGGCATGGCCGGAGACGACACCCTGAACGGCAACGGCGGCAACGATATCCTCGAAGGCGGCGATGATATCATTGAAGGGGGTACCGGCTGTAATGTCTTGGCCGGAGGAGCTTACTGCGCCGTTCTTTTGGAAGGCGGAGCGGAGGAATTTTTCAGAAGGGCTGCGGTATGAGGGACATGAAAAAACCGCTGCTAATAGCTGTTCTGCTTGTAATCGTGGGATTCGGAATGTATGCCCTTGGCATTTTTGGTTTTGGTGGGACATGCTGGCAGGAAGAAATTTTACTGCACGATGGAAGGACAATCATAGTGGAGCGTTGGACAGACCGTAGTGGTCGGCACGAGGTCGGGCAGCTCCCACCGATCAAGGAACAGAGTCTTACCTTTACCCTGCCATCATCAAAGCAGACTGTTTCCTGGAAGGTCAAATATTGCAAAGAAGTCGGTTATGCCGATCTCTCACCGATACTGGTCGACATTGTCAATGAAACACCTTATCTCGTGACCCGACCCGTTGCGTGCCTTGCATACAACAAATGGAAGCGGCCCAATCCGCCATACATTGTCTTTCGCTACACCGACAAGACATGGCAGCAAATCCCGCAGCAAGAGCTGCCCACGGAACTCGAGGTTCCGAACCTGATTATTTCATCGCCGGATATAGAAGCGAAACGAGCCAAGTCAAAACCCATCTCTGCAGAGCAAATCAGAAAACTCAATGGCACTCTGCGGCAACCCGAACTCAAAACCATTCTGCGGGAACCGCTGGAACCGGGCATGTTTGAGGGGTCGGAGGTGAATTGCCCTGACTATAACTCTAGGCAATACAGAAGTTTTAAGGCGCCGCTTCCTATTCAACCGGCTGGTAAAAATTGAACATTAATCGCTTTTAAATTAAAAGTTACACTTATACAGGGGGATAAATATTATGGCTAACGATATTGAATTGGTTTTAATGGCAGGACGCGCATATCAGTCTACTCGTGATGAAATCAACTGGTTTTCAACACCAGAAAGCTGGGTCGAATTTGCCCATGTCCCAAATAATCCGGATTATCCTGAATTCACAGGCACCTCCGGCTTTGAAGCCGTCTCTTTTCAGCGCGGCGACGAAATCGTCATCTCCTTTGCCGGGACTTACGATAAAGACATGACCGGCGACATAGCCGCCGACATAGCGCTGGGAAATGGCCATTATACTGAGCAGCTCAAGGAAGCGGCGGAGTATTACCTGCAAGTCAAGGCCGCCAACCCGGATGCCAAAATAACGCTGACCGGTCACTCCCTGGGAGGGGGGCTGGCATCGTTGATCGCGGTTTTTTTTGATGAAGATGCGGTGACCTTTGATCAGGCTCCGTTTCGTTTGACTGCTTCATATCATAATCCGCAAAGCCCTGATCTTGATCCTTGCACCTTCCTCTTAACAGTCCTTCAGGACAATGGTCAAATTGATCAAAGTCTCCTCCAGCCTTTGGAAGTATATGTGAACGCAATGCGTCAAGGATCCCTTGATGTATTGCAAGAGCGCGAGCAAGACGTCACCAACACCCGGGTGGACGGCGAATTCCTTTCTGATATCTTTCCAGTTGGCAAAGTCGACTTCATTGGCTCAACACTGCCAGCCAATATTCTCACCCATGGCGAAGCTGATCTCGAGGGCAGGGATCTTCACTCCATTGCCCTGCTCACAGCCTTTGTGCAGAACCCAGCCTTCCGCCAGATAACCAACCAGCTGACCGACCTGCTGGAGATGATATTCGATAAAAATTTATATGCATACGAAACGGGTCCGGACTCAGAAAACACCAACTTTCTTGAACACCTTCTTCGTCATGAGTTCGGCAATGCGCCGGGCGTCATCACTGCCGACGGAATGCTCGATCGTTTCACGCGGGATCTGCAATTGATTGCCCAAGAAGGCGGCCTGAGCATGAGCGATATCAACCTAACCAAAACCCTGACCGCATTTGCCATGCAGGCATACTACGAAAACCAGCTTGCCGATGATGAAACTCTGTTTGAGGAGATCAGCGGGGGGCTGCACTTTGACCGAAACAAGGTAGCCGATGATCTTGTTAGTGCTAAGGGATTTAATTTGTATTTTGTCAATTATCTTGCCACCAACACGGTCGGTGAGCGTGCTTTTCTCCAGGAACAGTTGCCCAATCTGCTCGACTGGTTCATTCAGGCTGGTGGCGGCGGTATGACTGCCACGGCTGGGGTACAGCGTGCCTTTATGCTGGGCGGTAACAGTAATGACAATCTCACCGGTGGCATCCTGGATGACATCCTCGAAGGCGGAGCCGGAAGCGACACCATGTACGGCGGCGACGGTAACGATACTTTCATAATCCACGGCACAGACGAAGACCCGGAGGCCTTCGACAC
>CAZURY010000195.1:0-4791 GCA_964623145.1 uncultured Desulfobulbus sp.
GCCTTCTTGTTGTAGCGTTGAAGTGCGGCCCGCGTTTTCCACCAGCCAAGTGTCGGATACACAGCCAGCACACCGCGACTGGCAAGTTCTGCCGCACTCCCTTTCCAGATGTCGGAATGCAATGACCCCTTGTGTCTGGCCTGTGTGCCGATGAGCCAGTTCGGATCATCTCCTGAAACACTGCTTCTTTCCTCAGCACTTAACGCAAGCGAATTGATACGTCCCCTGAAATCAGGTTCTGATTCATAGGGCCTTTTCACGTCAAAACGTAATCCATGAGACTCGTAACGGTACCGGGACCGAATTCCTCGACTGGATGGATTCGGCTCGATGAAATAGGACAATGTAACCCTCATCTCCACCTCTGTATCCCCGAGACTTTCCAGCTCATCAAGAGGCCATGGTAGACGATGTAAGTTCATATCCCTCAGGGCCGGTTGCTTACTCCCCTCCTTTTTGAAGGGATACAAATCTGTTTCAATGATCATGGTGAGAGAATTGGCCACACTCCACATGGCCCGGTCAAGATTTGGAACACCAAATCCACAATGGCGGACAAGTTTTATGTAATCTTTTTTGCTCGGGTTTTTACCGGAAGGCAAAAAATCCCGGCGCATCTGCTCCGTCCAGTGAGCTGAATGGACAATGAGAGCCCGAATCGATTCCGGCCAGAGATCAGGGTAGCGTGTCATCAGTTGAGCAGCCATACGACAGCCCAGGGCTGTTGCCGCACTTGTGGCATTCATTGTGGTCAACAACCTTTCGTGCGGTTTGTGATTGCTGGTCAGAAGGCTCAGGCTGGGCATGGAAACTGCGCCCAATCCATCATTTGCACCATTGCCTCCTTCAAAAACCACATCCGGTTTTAAAGGCCACTCTTTGGGCCAGGTATATGAGGTCGTGCTGAACGGGCTCAAACCTCCAGCCGGGGCAACCGGGCTATATTTTTCCGCATCCTCTTCCGTAATGCGGGTGAGGTTGGTAAAGGCACCGATGGTTAACGCATTCCATGCCTGTCCCGGATCGTGAATCCCATCGGTCGCATTGGATATGGGGCATTCTGCCCAGGCTTTTGGATTATTAATATTCCCACCGGAAAGCAAAATTAGACGTGGTATTTCATTCTCACCTTCAGCATCAACAGCCAATCGATCTATTGTTGCAGACCAGGCAGAGGGACGACCGCGGTCCCGGTTGTCCCGGGCTGTAACAGCCATGCCGTAAACCCGCCGCCGGTACGGATCGGTTACCATGGTTCGGGCTACTGCTTCCGTGGTCAAATAACCATGGTGCCGGGGATCATCATGATTTGCATTATTCTCAGGTAAAATCTTGACGGACTCGAGTCGATGAGAAACAGAAACGGGATCAGAAGATGAAAGAATCGGTGTGAAATCTCCAAGCAAGGCAAGACCGGCCATGGATGTTCCGTGACCGGCTTTATCATCTACACCCCAACCAGGATCAACCGTATGGAGGTCGGCATTGTCAAGAGATGGATTGAGCAGAGGGTGTCCGTTGTTTATTCCCGTATCCAGCAGACAGACATGCGGAACAACGTCCCCTTTTTCTGAAAATTGGCTTCGTCCCAGGAGTTCCTCAATCCATTCAGGCTGATGTTCAGGAGACATGGAATCAAAAAATTCCGCTGTTTCTTTCGCCCGCCTGAGTTCTGCAATCGAGTTGAGCGTCAACATGGACTGCTGCATCTTCTCTTTCGAGGCATAGGCAAGAAGGACGGTACGTTCGGGGAACTCAAGTGCTGAATCAGATACTCTGATTTCCTGTGCTTCGGCCAGCCAGCAGAAGTTCTCCAACACAGATTTACGGTCTTTTCTGACCGGCAGCCAGACCTCCCACCAGAACTGTTCATCATCCTGTTCCGGAAATACCTGTGGGTCATCGGTCCAAAGTTCGCGAAGACTGGCGGCACGGATTTCTTTGATCGTATTTATAAGTTTGCTGTTATCTCGTAGATCTCCATTTTTGTCGCGCTTTTTGGCCAGATAATCAGTAATCAGCCGTTCAAAATGAACAAGTTTACCTTCCGGTACAAAAACGGTCGCAAATGTGGTATTCCCCTGTTGCCGAATATTGAGCAGTTCAATTTCAGAACGTTCACGGGCAAGGCTTTCAAAGGCCAGATCAATATCTGAAAAAGATTCAAATTCAAGTCTCAGGCCAAATCCCTCCTCAAGCCCTGCCGCCTCCTGAGCCTCTCGGGCAGCAGCCATTACCGGCTTAATGCTTTCGATCTGACCAAGTAATCTGGTTCCATGGGGCTGACGACCTCGATCCGGAATTAGCACTGGCTCAATTTTCCTTTTCGGCGGCCTGAAAGGTTCGGATTCAGCCAGATTGCCCAACAGGAAATGACTTTTTTTCTTTTGGTCGTCTTGAGCCATTATCTACGGAAAGGTTGCAATCTTTCTTTTATTTCCTTACGCTCTGCCAACATGCGGCCAATCTCCTTTTCATCGATAATGTCTGTCCTGTTCATCAGGACATTTTTTAATGCATCTTCACTGGCCCGACTCACTTCCGCATAGCTGAGTCCGGCGGCAATATCACCAAGTCTCTTCCATGATACGTTTTTGGCAATTGAGCCGGCCAGTCGTGCTTTAAGAAGAGATATTGTCTGTTTTCTATCTGGCAGAGTATAATGCAGCACATCATCAAAACGACGAAACAACGCATGATCCAGGATGTCAGGATGATTTGTTGCGGCAAGAATCAGGCTGTGTGAGTTGTCCTGCTCAATCATGAGCAGAAAGGAGTTCAATACCCGACGAATTTCCCCCACATCATTGGTCATGCCACGCTGGGAACCGATGGCGTCAAATTCATCAAAAAAGTACACTCCGCGGGTATGATCCGTGGCATCAAAAATCTGCCGAAGCTTCGCCGCTGTTTCTCCCATGTACTTGGTAATAAGACCATCCAGCCGAACCTGACATAACGGAAAACCAAGTTCACCGGCCAGTACAGCCGCTGACATGGTTTTGCCGGTACCAGGGGGGCCTACCAGCAATAACTTTCGTCTTGGCGAAAGACCATGGGCCAGAATTTCAGCGGAATGGCGCTGTTCACGTATGACCCGCTTGAGCTGATCGGCAAGATTTTCCTCAAGGATCATGTCCCCAAGACGGGATTTTGGATAAGAAACCGTTAACAGATCCGCAAGACCACCACGAGGACGGCCAATGGGAATCGGTTGTCCGGCATCTCTCTTCCTCTTCGCCTTGTCGATCAATGCACGTAACTCTTCAGCCAGCTTGCCATGCCCCAGTTTTGCCTCATGGGCTGCGACCTGCATGGCGACCGAATAAAAATGCTGATCGTCACCTTCGCTATGCGATTTGAGTAATGCTTTTAACTGGTCAGCCCTGGCCATGGCAACCCTCCATAAAGAGTAAACGGTTCGTCCTATTGGAAACCATAATCATTCTACCCTATATCTGGTACACCTTCATCACCTCATCGCCAAGATGGTTGATGACCTTGACGGCAATGCGGCCTGATTCCGGTTTATTGAAGGGGCGGGAGATGTCAGAGTGCAGGGTATCCCAGGCCTCTTTGTCGATTTCTGCCTTGAGGGTTGTTTTCAGGGCCTTGTAGGGATCATTGGCTCCGAGGAAATAGGCATGGCGGACGAAAAAGGATTCTTCGTTATAATCGGTGTCAATAAACCAGCAGGCGATACCGCCGGCATTATCGCTGCGGACTTCGCCGGTGTTGGGGTGAAAGACATCCACCCCGTGAATAGTGACCTGTGATTTGTGGTCTGTGGTCAGTGCAAGAGGAAAATCCGCTACGCTCAAATTTTTGAGCGCAGCGAGCGCTTTAGTCCGTTGAGCATCCGACCAATGTCCGCCGCTTGTTCCTGGAGCGGACTGATCTGTTTCTCTGAAATCATGCCCAATTTCACGGCCAGAATCAGGAAAGTTTCGGTCTCTGCCAGGGAACCGCCGGCTATCCCCAGAAACTGGAGAAATTCCCTTGTCGAGTTGCGTTCCGCCCCCTCCGCGATGTTGGCCGGCACTGATACCGCCGCCCGTCTGATTTGACTGGTCATCCCGAATTTTTCTTCCGGCGGGAACTGTGCAGAGACGCAATAAATCATCTCGGCCAACTCGATTGATTTCTTCCAGACTTCCAAGCCCTGATAACTCTTTAACGTAGTCATAATTTGCCACCATTCTCCCGTTTCTGGACACTAACCACTGACCACTAACCACTGTTATATCCGGCTCGCCGAAGATGACAAAAAGGTTGCCCTTGCCGGTGTTCTTCAGGTCATCGGCCATGTGCAGGTCGGCATTCATGCGGGCTTTCAGTACCGGGATGCGGCCTAATTTATCAAATTCCGAGGAATGGGCGTCGTAGTTAAAGGCGCAGGCGATAAGGGCATCAAAACCGGCATCCCCTGCTTCCCGGGCCGCAGCCACCAGGTCGGGGCGGGAGACGGTGCCGAATTCCGGGCCGATAAAGATGGCAGCCCGTTTTTCCGTACCTGTTTCTTGTTCGCCTTCAAGATAGCGTCCCTCAGCGCAGATATATTTACCCGGCCAGGGTGAGAGGGAACTGAAATTTATTTTATCTTCCTTATGGGCCTGCTGGACACCTGCGGTTTTCAGGTTATCCAGGATCATCCGGACAAAGCCCTCTTGCTCAGTGTCCTCTTGATCGGATTTGAGAGGGTCTATCAGTTCTTCATTTTCGTTCACCCCCAGTACCCGGTGGGGTGACAGGGATTCCACGGTGAATGGCCCGGCAACCCTGACTTTTTTC
>CAZURY010000196.1:0-4785 GCA_964623145.1 uncultured Desulfobulbus sp.
TTTTATTTTATTATGCAATAGAAATAAATAAAAATATGAGATCCTTTCCTTTTTTTCATATCGCCCAGCAGTTGTTTGGCCCTTTGTGTCTGTTAAGAAGGCTTTTTCCCCTTGATTTCCGACCTGGGAATCCACAAGGTGGTAAAGAGGGCTGAAAAGCGGTTATGATTCTATTTTTCTGACCGTAACCGTGGTATACTTGAATCTTCAGTTTATGGATCTGTCTAAGGGAAAAATTTGAAACTTCGCTACCCGATTATTTTTCTTTTATCTGCATTTGCAGCCTATGGCGGATATCGCTTTTTCCATAGAGAAAAGCCGATAGATGTCGCCATGGTCAGCGTTGCCCCGGGACTTGTTGAATCGACCGTGGCCAATACCAGGGCCGGTACGGTCAAGGCCAGACACCGGGCTAAACTTGCCCCGGCCATCGGTGGTCAGATTGCCACTCTGGACGTGCGCAAGGGAGATCCTGTGCATAAAGGACAGATCCTGCTGTCTTTGTGGAATGATGATATCCGTGCTCAGCTGCAGTTAAGCAGGGAAGAAACTGCGGCCGCCCAGGCGCTTGCCCGCAAGACTTGCCTTGAGGCGGATTTTGCAGAGCGGGACAGCAAACGCCTAAGCGAGCTCTTGAAGAAAAAAAGCTCTTCGGCATCCCTGGTCGACAAGGCTGCAACCACCGCAGCTGCCGGCCGTGCAGCCTGCAAAGGGGCCAGAATTCAGGTTGCCGTCAGCCGGGCCAGAGTCGATACCGTCCAGGCACAGCTTGATAAAACAATACTCCGGGCACCATTTGCGGGAATTGTTGCTGAAATTAACGGCGAGATTGGAGAGTTTGTTACCCCGTCGCCGACAGGTGTGGCTACTCTGCCCGCCATTGACCTCATCAATCTCGATGATCTCTATGTCACAGCGCCCATAGATGAAATGGATGCGGCCCGGATACGGCCGGATATGCAGGTGCGTATCAGTCTTGATGCCTATCCTGAAAGAAAGTTCGATGGTACGGTGTTGCGCATCGCGCCCTATGTTTTTGCACAGGCAAAACAGGCACGGACTGTTGAGGTGGAATGTGGTTTTACGGCCGCTGATCGACCGGACAATCTACTGGCCGGCTACAGCGCGGATGTGGAGATTATTCTTGCCCGGCACGATAAGGTACTTCGTCTCCCGGCCGAGGCCTTTCTCGAAGACGGCAGCGTTTATGTGGTGGATGAAAAAACAAATCGGCTTCATCGGCGGAAAGTCAAAACCGGACTGAGCAACTGGCAGTTTGTTGAAATCAAATCCGGGCTTACACCCGGAGAGCGGGTTGTTGCCTCGGCAGCAGCTTCGTCCCTGGCCGATGGCGTGCTGGTCCGGATACGGCAATCCCCGGGCGCGGCAAAAAAATGATTACACTCCAGGATGTCAGTCGGATTTTTTTTGTTGGCGGCCAGGAGGTGCGGGCCCTGGACGGGATTAATCTACAGGTGGAACCAGGCGAATATATTTCGATTATGGGACCATCCGGATCAGGTAAGTCGACCCTGCTCAACCTGCTCGGTCTGCTCGATCGGCCGACCAGCGGCCGCTATCTACTGGATGGCCATGATGTAACCGATCTTGACGACCACCAATCAGCCGCAATCAGAAACAAAACCATTGGCTTTGTCTTTCAGTTTTTTCACCTGATCCCCCGCTTGAGCGCCCAGCAGAATATCGAACTCCCCCTGCTGCTGGCAGGCGTTCCTTCCCGACGGCGCAGGGAGCTCTCTACAACAATTATTCGTGATTTCGGCCTTTTTGAACGCCGGCACCATAAACCCGAGGAGCTCTCCGGCGGCCAGCGGCAGCGGGTGGCCATTGCCCGGGCCGTCATCAACACGCCGGCCCTGCTCCTTGCCGATGAACCAACCGGCAATCTCGACAGTAAATCCGGCCTTGATATCATTACCCTGCTTGAAAAGCTCAACCAACAGGGACTGACGCTGATCGTTGTTACCCATGATCGGGAGATCGGCAGCCGGGCCCATCGGCAGATTCATTTTCTCGACGGTCGCATCGTCGACGATTCCTGAAACCAGGGCCACCGGAAAAAATATGCGAACCTTGGATGTTCTCTCCTTTGCCTGGATTTCACTTGTCTCCGGCAGAGTGCGCAGTTTATTGACTCTGCTGGCCATGAGTATCGGTGTGGCTGCCGTGGTCGTACTGACGGGAGTGGGTGAAGGGGCACGACAGTATGTGGTTGGACAATTCAGCTCTCTTGGCACCAATCTGGTCATCGTTCTGCCCGGTCGTTCCGAGACTTCATCCGGTTCACCCTCCACCTTTATCGGTGAAACGCCCAGGGATCTTACCATTGGCGATGCCCTGGCCCTTGAGCGATTGCCGACCGTTAAACTTCAGGCTCCGGTGGTGGCCGGTGAAAGCGCGATTGCCCGCAAAGGGTTGGAGCGGCGGGTGCCGATCCTCGGGACAACCGCTTCCCTGCTCTCTATCCGCCACCTGCATCTTGCCGCCGGCCGCTTTCTGCCTTCCGGAGATCCCCGCAGATCACGGAGTGTATGTGTATTGGGGACTAAGGTACGACAGGAACTTTTCGGCAGCCAACCGGCTGTCGGTCGCCTCGTCCGTGTTGGTGAACACCGCTGCCGGGTTATCGGCGTACTGGCCTCTGAAGGCCGTTCCCTGGGCTTGGACACCCAGGAGATGGTCGTGGTGCCGGTGGCCTTTGCTCAGATGCTCTTTGATACGGAAAAGCTGTTTCGCATCCTCATTGAAGGGCGGGGCCGGGCCGAACTTGACCGCCTCAAAGAGCAGGTACTTGCCCTGCTCACCCGTCGTCACCATGGTGAACGGGACGTGACCATCATCACCCAGGATTCGGTGCTGGCCACCTTTGATCGCATTTTTTCCATGCTGACCCTGACCGTTGCCGGGATTGCGGCTATTTCCCTGGCAGTGGCAGGTATTCTGATTATGAACGTGATGCTGGTATCCATCTCCAGACGAACCTCTGAGATCGGCCTGCTTAAAGCCGTTGGCGCAAGTAACCTTGCCGTGGTGCGTCTGATTGTAACCGAGGCCCTGCTGCTGGCCGGGGCCGGTGGGCTGCTCGGTCTTGTTCTGGGCCTTGCCGCAGGTCGCCTGGTGGAACAGATTTATCCCGATCTGTCGGCAGCCCCTCCAATGTGGGCCGTGGGGGCTGCTCTGGGAACAGCCTTACTGACAGGGTTGATCTTCAGTCTGCTGCCGGCCCGCAGGGCGGCCGGACTTGATCCGGTCCAGTCCCTGGCAAAACGGTAACGTTATGTCGACGGGGAAATAATCCATGCTCCTTCGTGATCTCGGTGGTTTTACGCTTAATACCCTGCGGGCCAACAGGCTGCATTCCATGCTCACCGGTCTTGGCATTGCTGTCGGCATTGCCGCGGTTATCCTGTTGACTTCTCTGGGACAGGGCTTGCAACGTTATGTGCTGGCCGAATTTACCCAGTTCGGGACCAACCTGATTGGCATCAATCCCGGTCGGGTGACAACCATGGGGACCCCGCTTGGTATTCTTGCCTCGGAGCGACTGCTGACAATCGAAGATGCCGAGGCCCTCCGGCTTTTACCGCAGGTTCAGGCCGTTGTACCCATGGTGTATGGCAATGGCGAGGTGGAATGGCAGGGACGGAGGCGACGTATCACCCTGTACGGAGTCGGCCCGGAGATGGATAAAGCCTTTCGTATGCACGTCCAGTCAGGTCGTTTCCTGCCGCCGGATGATCCCCGTGCAGCCCGGCCGCTGGTTGTGCTGGGCCATACCACCTGGATGGAGCTTTTTGCCGGGGCCAATCCGCTGGGCAGCCGGATCAGGATCGGCAATATTCCCAGCCGGGTGATCGGCGTGATGGAATCCAAAGGCCAGATGCTTGGTTTTGACATGGACGATACCGTTTATCTGCCGGCAGTTCGAGCCCTGGATCTGTTTAACCGGGAGGGTCTTATGGAAATCGATGTCCTGTACCGGGAGGGTTTTGAGGCCAATGAGGTTGCCAAAGCCATCAGGCGTCTTCTCATGGCCCGGCATGGTCAGGAGGATTTTACCATTACAACCCAGGCCCAGATGCTTGAAGTCCTGGGATCCGTCCTGGGCATGCTGACGGCAGCCGTCGCCACCCTGGGCGGTATCTCTCTGCTGGTGGGCAGTATCGGTATCCTGACCATCATGACTATTGGTGTACGGGAACGTATCGGGGAGATCGGTTTACTCCGGGCGCTGGGCGCCACCCGGACCCGGATTTTACAGATCTTTCTCCTTGAGGCCACCGTGCTGGCCGTTCTGGGTGGCCTTGCCGGACTGTTGATCGGTATAGGCGGTGCCGGCCTGCTCCATTTTTTCATTCCGGCCCTGCCGGTGCATACCCCGGTTCGTTATGTGCTGGCTGCCGAATTTTTAGCCGCTTTAATTGGTCTGCTCTCCGGTGTTTTACCTGCCCGTCGTGCTGCTCTGCTTGATCCGGTCCAGGCTCTGCGTTCTGAATAACAATTCCAATGGCTCCTGTGATGGGCTTAAAAAAGTCTTCAGCCCATCATCGCTTCGCTGAATTTAAGCAGTAATGAGAATTTTTTGATTTATCCTGCTGTTTTGTTGTTCGATTAAGAATTATCTTTTTTGTAGGTCGCAGATGAGTGAAATGCACAATTCAGATGTGATAAAAATTGCTGGCTCACGAATGGCGTCGACGCCTGTCATGCCGGATCAACTGGTTGTTTTTTTCTGGACTGTTTGTAAATCTGGATAATCGGAGA
>CAZURY010000197.1:0-4777 GCA_964623145.1 uncultured Desulfobulbus sp.
GATCCATCAAGCAGGGCTTTTATTGCCTGACCGAAATTTACCGGCAGTCGAACCACCTTTCCCGCCTTATTTTCAAAGAGTAAATAGTGTTTCTGCAGGCCATGCAGAAACAGATCCCTTGTTATCTCCACATCTTTTTCGCAATATCGTTTGATTTTTTCTATTTCTCCCTGTTTATACCAGGCAAGGGCCTGCAGGCCGTTTGCTGACTTTTTAACACCGAGAGTATGTTGTGCCAATCGGTCAAGGCTCAGCCGGTAGCCAAGCTGTCTGAAAATCTGTTCAAGGATGTCGAAAGAGGGCAGGGTAAAGAGGGATTGGTGTGAATACGCTGAGAGAACCTTATTGTCGAATTTTTTGTTATTAAAGCCGACAACCAGATCCAATGTGAAAAGATGATCCAGGAGTTGCGGTACCTGTTGTTCCGTATAGGCGGTAAATGTGTCTTTACCGCCATCATAAACAACGCCGATGGATATACCCATTTTGTCCGCCTTTTGCCAGCCTCCGACTTCGGCGGCCGAGTATTTGGTTTCCAGGTCAAAGACGCCCCAGTTTTCGGGAAGCTGAATCCTTGCTGCCTTTGCTCTCCTGTTACTGTTGCGTTTTTGCAAGGGTCGGGCTTCAGGTTTTGTGGCCTTGTTCTTATTGATGAGTAATTGCTCCAGCAGGTAGACACAGCCGTTTTTATCAATCGGCCGATTACCGGACCCACATTTGGGTGAATGCACACAGGTCGGGCACCCGAAGTCGCAGCCACATTCGCTGACGATCTTTTTTGTCTGGGCAAGGAGTTCTCCAATGGACGCAAACCCTTTTTCGCAAAGACCGATGCCGCCTGCATAACCGTCATAGATAAATATGGTCGCTTTTTGTGTCTGGTCATGCATGGGATAGGAGATGCCTCCAATATCATTCCGGTCACAGAGGACGAACAGAGGCATCATGCCGATCATCGCATGTTCAAGGGCATGGATGCTGCCCATGAAATGAATCTTTTCCTGTTCCATCTTTCTGCGGATCGTGTCCCTGATTTCCAGCCATATTCCCCTGGTTGAAAAAATTCTTGGTGGAAAATCAAGGGGCAGTCTGGCAATTACCTTTTGCCTGCCGATAAGAATTTTTTGATAACCATATATCTGCTCTGTTACCTGTAATTGACCCAGATACACGGTCGCATTGCCGCAGGCTGTTGCCCTGTCAACTGTCAATATCTGCGTATCCTTATCCACAAGAGACCGGGTATAATAGGGAGGATTGGCAGCTTGAAGAAGAATTTCACGGGAGGTAAGATCCAGTTTTCGGACTTTCCAGGTCTTGGCCATGTGTAGATAAACGGCGCCTTCATGGCATTCCCTGCAGGCACGATACCCATCGATTTCACCGAGTAGTTTGTGACTGTCGGCTGTATAAATGAGAAAAGAATCACCGGCGCCGCGAAGGCTCACCTTTCGTTGGGGGTACTTTTCTGCGGAAAACCATGTATCGCCATCTGCAGACCGGAGCAGATCTCCTGTGGTGGTCATCTTGGCCAGAAGGGAAACATGGTTTCCGTCCTGCAGGATTTTTTCATCTTTTGTTATGGGTATTTCAGCCGCTGCACAGACAAGGTGTGATCCTGCTATATTGATATTTTCCGGATCAAGCGCAACCGACTCAATGGGACGATTAAAAAAATCATCGGGATGACGCATGAAATTTTGATCAAGGGCATCCTCTTGACCGATAAGGACGGCCAGTGACTCACGCCCGTCCCGGCCAACTCTTCCTGCCCGTTGCCAGGTTGCCATCATGGACCCCGGGTAGCCAACGAGCAGGCAGATATCCAGACCGCCGATATCAATCCCAAGCTCAAGAGCCGAGGTGGAGATAACGGCCAGTAGTTTGCCGGTGACAAGGTCACGTTCTATTTCCCGCCGATCCTCCGGTAGAAAACCAGCCCGATAGGAGGCTATTTTATCCTTATTTCCCTTGACTCGCTTCCGGCACCAGAGGGTGATAAGTTCAGTCAGTTTACGCGATTGGGTATAGACAATAGTGCGTAATTTTCTGTGCAGGGCAGCTTCAAGCAGTATGGTGGCGGCAACAGGCGCAGAGTCCAGGGGATTGTAAAGGATAATGTTGCGGACAGGCTGCGGGGCGCCGGATTCGGTAATGATGCGCAGCGGTTTGGAGAGCAGTTTTTTTCCGAATTCAGCCGGATTACCAATTGTTGCCGAAGAGAGGATAAATACCGGATTACTGCCGTACAGTGAACAGATTCTCTGTAGCCTGTGAAGCACCCATGCCATGTGCGATCCAAAGACTCCACGATAGGTATGAACCTCGTCAAGAACGATGTGGCTTAAATTTGCAAAAAATGCACCCCAGAGATGATGGTAGGGAAGCAGCGAGAGATGGAGCATGTCGGGATTGCTGAGCAGGATGGCCGGCAGGTTATCCCGGATTTTTTTTCGGTGATAACCGGTAGTATCGCCATCATAAACGGCAGCGGCCTGTAAATTTATTGAGGAAAAAAAATCCGGCAGCATTTCCGCCCACCGGTTAATGGTTTTAAGCTGGTCCTGGGCAAGCGCCTTTAACGGGAAGAGATACAGCGCCTTTGCCTCGGGATTTATGGTTATGTCCTGAAACACGGGCAGGTTGTAAATAAGACTTTTTCCGCTTGCAGTCGGGGTGGCCACCAGAACACTCTTTTTATCAAGAATATGGTCGATAGCCTGCTGCTGGTGACTGTATAAAGAGGATATCCCGAGACGTTTGAGTGTCCGGATGAGTTTTTGGTTCAGCTGCCGGCCGATCGGCGATGTCCGGCCGGTGATGTGTGTAAAGACACGATGCGCGACGACCTGCCGGCCGAAACGTTTTGATCCCTTCAGCGCTTTTATATACTCTTCCACTGTCTGCTGTTCGCCGTTCATCAGCCTTGTGCGATTATTTTAATCTTTAATAATTGGCCCATATACTTTATTGTATTTTTTTTGCTGGAGGATCATCCATATAGTTGGGAATAAAGACGGTCGGAAGGAGCATTATGGTTTTGTCTGACCGGTTGAACACAACGGGCCATGATCATCCTATATCACTTCATGGCTTTTTTTTAGATAAATAAATACCTGCTGGAGCAAGAGTATTGTCTGCGATAACAGTGGCCACTATAGGGCCGAAAAAATCTCATGCCTGGATGGCTGCCAGCCGCTATGCGCCGGGGGCGGTAATCGCGCTTTATCCCCATACCAGGGCCCTTGTCGAGGCTTTTATATCAGGACAGGCAAATCTGATTGTTGTTCCGATTTATAACACCCGTGAAGGTGAGAATAAACCGTATTTCCGTCTTTTTGAGAAGATAAAATCCGGGTATTGGATAGATAATATTGTTCTGCCGGTTCACATTTCGCTGAGTGCTCTGCAACCTGGAGAAACACGACGGGATCTGCATACGTTAATCGGTAGCCGGAGGGTGTTTAAGCAATGCGAAGAGTATATTGAGAGTATCCTGCCGGAAGTGACTTTGATGGGCGTTAATGACGTTGAACAGGCCATTGGTCAAGTACAATCGGAAAATGCATGCGGTTTCGGCGCCCTTGATGGAGAGGAGCTGTTAACCGAGCTCGGCCTGCCCATTCTTGAACGTGATGTCGCTCCCCACAACAGGACCAGGTACGCTGTTCTGGGTCCGGAACTTGCCGTGCCGACCGGTTATGACGCCACTGTTCTGATAACAGAACCTCTGGATGACCGGGTCGGCATGCTGGTGGATATCCTGGGCGAGTTTACCCGTCGTGGGATCAATATTCTGGACATGCGCTCTGAAAATGATATAAAAACTCAGAAGTTACAGGTGTATATAGAGGTTGAAGGCCATATCCAGGACGATGTCATTAAAAAAGCGGTTCATCGTATTGAAGACAGGGTCATTCAGCAGCCGGGTTGTCTGCGTCTTCTTGGGAGTTTCCCGCGGGTTGACATGCGAACCAAATTTATCAAATCCTTTGGTTTTATCGGCACCGGGGCTATGAGTTGCTGGTTTGCCGACAGGTTGGAAAATGAAGGATATCGTGTGCTTCTCACCGGCAGGTCAACGTCCATGCGTCCGGAGACCATGATAAGCCAGGTGGATGTTCTTGTAATCTGTGTACCAATTTCCGCAACAGTGGAAACCATACAGCGCTATGCTCCTCTGCTTGAAGATGGTAAAGCTCTAATCCTTCTGGCCGGGGAAGCCGAGACAACCGTTCAAAGTGCGCTTGCCGTTACTTCATCCGGCGTTGAGGTGATGTTGGTTCATAATCTCTGGGGTCCGCAGGCCGCAACCATGAAAGATAAAAATGCCATTGTGGTACGGACATCGCGCAGCGGTCGTTTTTGTGCGGAGTTTGAAGCCTTTCTGTATAAGCATGGGGCTGATATTTACCATGACTCACCGGAGAAACATGATCTGCTCATGGGGATTGGCCAGAAACTTCCCACGGTAATATCTGTTGCCCTCGCCATGACCCTTGGTATGAATGATATCACTGCTGAAGATATCGCCGGTCACTGCACGTTGACTTCTCTCTATCCGATCCTTGCCATGGCCAGGGTTCATGCCCAGCATTCTCGTACCTATGCTGAAATTATGGCTACATCCGGCGAGAGTAGAAAAATAGTTCATGATTTTTCTAAAAATCTGCAGGATGTAATTACCCAGGCCGATGCCGGGAAAATAAAGAAGCTTGCCACACTTATTGACAGTAATGTAGAGCATCTTACCGATGAGTTCATTCACGCCCGCATG
>CAZURY010000198.1:0-4775 GCA_964623145.1 uncultured Desulfobulbus sp.
ACAGCACAAAACCTGCAGCTTGGGGCGAAATGAAAATCGCTCAATTTAGGTAATAGGATTTGGCAACAGTCCTATTTTTTGTTGATTGAAAGGAAAATGCAAAGAAATATACAACAACTTGCAGCTGAGCAGTACGACGTGCTGGTAATCGGCGGTGGCATAACCGGAGCCTGTATTGCCCATGATGCGGCTCTGCGGGGTTTATCGGTTGCCCTGGTTGAAAAAAATGATTTTGGCGGCTGCACCTCTTCGGCTTCGTCGAAATTGCTTCATGGCGGCATCCGGTATCTGCCCAAGGCGCAGTTTCATAAGGTGCGGGAATCTGCTCGTGAGCAGGCAATATTCCAGCATCTGGCCCCGCATCTTACCCGCTGGCTTCCCTTTGTCATTCCTACGGACAAAAGTTCTCTGCTCAAAGGAAAAACAGCCCTGAAGGCGGCCATGCTTGTTTACGGCCTCTGTTGCACCGGTTTGTCCGGGTTGATTCATGATTCCGGTAAGCAGCCGTCGCCAAGAACTTTTCTTGGTGTAAAGGAGCTGCTGGGCGAAATACCCATGTTGTCGGCAATAGAAGGGTTGACCGGCGCTCAGGTCCTGCTTGAGTCGCATATGCACAGTTCTGAGCGCATGACCCTGGCATTTTTAAAAACCGCAGTGAAAAACGGCGCCTGCATTGCCAATTATCTGCAGGTTGATCAGCTGCTGGTTGAAGGGAGACGGGTGACTGGTGTTCAGGTTACAGATGGACTAACTGGAGATACAGTTTCCATTCATGCCCGGATGGTGGTAAATTCGGCCGGACCCTATACCCAGGCCATCAATGAAACCGTACCGGGATTACGGCTGCACCATCGGCTCACCGGGTTTTCCCGGGGAGTGCATCTGGTGACCCGTCAGCTTGAGCCGAAATATGCCATGGCCTTGACGACCAAAAAGAAAACAGAGGGCTTTATCACCCGTGGCGGACGGCATTTTTTTATCCTTCCCTGGCGCGGGCGTTCCCTGATTGGCACGACCAATGTTCCGTTAAGAGAGAAACTGGATGATATCCGGGTAACGAAAAAAGATGTTGATGATTTCCTTGCAGATATTAACGGGGCGCTTCCCTCGATCCGAGTGACCAGGGACGATGTTTATTATGCCTTTACCGGTATCTATCCTATAATTGCCAGGGAGATCAAGCCGGATACCTATCAGGGTACCGGTGAGTTTCAGATTGTAGATCACGCAGAAAAAGATGGTATTCAAGGGATAATCACGGCTCTGGGCGCAAAATTTACAACTGCCAGAAATGTCGCCCGGCAAGCCGTTGACCTGGCTGCTGACAAACTTGACGCACGAGGAATCGACTGTCGGACTGTCGAAACACAGCTCCTTGAAGGGCGTATTGATGATATTGAAGGTTTTACTGCCGGATGCATTGAGAGATATTCATCGCTGTTGCCGGAAGCTACCATTGTGCATCTTCTGCGTAATTACGGTAGTATGATTGACCGGTTGATTGAACTTGGGAAGCAGCAAAACATGCTGACAAAGATATGTTCTGAGCGGGAAACCCTGGAAATCGAGGTTGATTACGGTGTCCGGCATGAGATGGCGATTACTCTGGATGATATCATGTTTCGACGGACAGGCCTTGGCACCATTGGTTATCCCGGTGATGAGGCCGTTGCTCGATGCGCAGAGCTGATGGGAAATATCCTGGGCTGGAATGATGGCGAAAAAGAACAACAGATTGCAGTGGTAAGGCGCCGCTATGACTCCTGGCAGAGGTGAGGCATGCCCGCATCCGTCTTGAAAATTCTTCATATTGCCCCGACTCCGTTTTTCGCTGATCGCGGATGTCACATCCGCATTCGTAACGAAATAGAATCCCTTGCCGAACGTCCCGTAAAGGTGATTCTCTGCACCTACCACCTGGGTAAAGATGTTTCCGGCATCGATATTCGACGTATTCCCCGGATCCCGGGATATAAAAAACTGGATGCCGGCTATTCACCGTTCAAATTTCCTGCAGATATTTTTCTTTTTTTTCTTGTCTTGAAAACCTGTCTGCGGGAACAACCCGACCTGCTGCACGGACATCTCCATGAAGGCGCTCTGATTGGCTGGGCGGTTAAAAAGATTCTCTTCTGGCGATCCATGCCCTTGATTATGGACATGCAGGGAAGCCTGAGCGGGGAGTTGACCAGTTACGGAACGGTAAAGTCAGGCGGTTTTGTCAGGCGCATTGTTGTTCGTATTGAGGCAATGATCTGCAAAATGGTTGACTTTTTTTTCTGCTCCTCTGTCGAGAGTCAAAATACCCTGGTAACCAGGTTCCGTGTTTCCCCGGAAAAAACCGCGCTGCTTCAGGATGTGGTGCCGGATATTTTTTTCCTGGAGCAGAATAAAAAAGGTCTACGCCGGAAGATGGGCATTCCCGCCGGGAAAAAGGTTGTCCTGTATACCGGTTCTCTGCTGTCGGGCAAGGGCGTGCATTTTATTACCCGGGCAATGGCTGGTCTTTTAAAAGTCAGGGATGATTTATTTTTTGTCCTTGTCGGTTACCCTAAAGATAACGTAGCGGCTTTTATACGAAAAAACGGACTGGAAAAATATGTCCTGTTGCCCGGGCAGGTTGCCTATGGTGATCTGCCCCGCTGGCTGTCCATCGCTGACATTGCCCTTGAACCCAAGGAAAGCGACAGCGGCGAGGCCAGCGGCAAGCTGCTCCATTATATGGCCGCAGGTCTGCCGGTGGTCTGCTTTGATACGGAAAATAATCGAAAATTTCTTGGTGAGCCGGGTTATTATGCGCGGGAGCGTACTCCTCTTGCCTTTGCCCGGGCAATTCTGGCCGCCATTGAGGACAGGAATGGTATCGGGCGCGGAGTTCGCGGCAGAGAGCGAATGCAAGAGCAATACAGCATGCCGGCACTGGGCAAGCGTCTTGCCACGGCTTATGAACAGATGGTTCGGGACGGTATCGTTGAAATATGATTTTCTGAGAACAAGGCTTGCCTGGATGGCGAAAGTAAGGTATTTTAAAAGATTCTTTTTACGTCATAATTTTGAGCTAAGTTGAGCGATTTTCATTCACCTGCAACACTCTTTGGGAAAAACCATTTGTAATTTTTTATCTTTTTTTTATCTGCAGGGGAATGAAACGCTCAATTTAGGTTTGAATATGCCGACCGTTCGGGTCGGCATTTTTATGAGGATACCTTGAATCAATAAACCTGCGGAAGGTTGCCCATGTGTGGAATTTGCGGATTTAACTGGAATGACAAGACCCTGGCAAAGGCCATGGCTGATCAGATTACCCATCGGGGGCCGGATCAGGAGGGTATCTTCTGCTGTGATGAGATGTCGCTTGCCTTTCGTCGTCTTTCCATTATTGATCTGAGCGAAAACGGTTCCCAACCCATGTCCAATGAGGACGATTCCATCTACCTGGTTTTTAACGGCGAGATTTATAACTTCCAGGAGTTACGGGCCGAACTTCTGCAGAAAGGACATCAATTTAAAAGTAAAACCGATTCCGAGGTCATCCTTCATGCCTATGAAGAATATGGCCTGGAGTGTATAAGCAAGCTGCGCGGCATGTTCGCCTTTGCCCTTTATGATCGCCCACGGAAACGATTAGTTCTTGTGCGTGACCGTATTGGTATTAAGCCGCTCTATTACAGCTTTACCGGCGGTCGCCTGCTCTTTGCCTCGGAGATAAAGTCTATTCTCCAGGATTCGCAGGTTGAACGGAAGGTCAATTATCAGGCCCTGTATGATTATCTCGGTTTTGAATTTGTACCGGCTCCGGAGACCATGTTTGGAGGTATTAATAAGCTGCCGGCCGGCCACCTGCTGGTGTTTGAAAACGGTACTATTGATATTCAGCAGTACTGGGATCTTGATTTTCAACCGGCAGGTCCGGTTCCATCCCTTGACGAGGCTGTTGAACAGTTGCGCGGCCATCTTGATACAGCGGTGAAAAGTCACCTCATCAGCGATGTGCCGCTTGGGGTTTTTCTCTCCGGCGGCCTGGATTCAAGCTGCCTGGTGGCGCTTATGCGCAAACATATCAGCGGTCCGCTCAAGACCTTTACCATTGGCTATAAGGACAAAAGCTACAGCGAGTTGGATTATGCCGATATCGTTGCCCGTCACTGCGAAACCGACCATCAGGTGCTGATGCTTGATGCCCTCAATGCCGATTATGTGGAAAAAACCCTCTGGCATCTTGATGAACCCATGACCGATCTGTCCACCGTGCCGCTGTATCTGCTCTGCAAACAGGCCCGTGAGCATGTAACGGTTTGCCTGTCCGGAGAGGGCGCTGATGAGAGCTTTGCCGGCTACGACCGGTTCAAGGCCAGCCGTATGGACAGGTATTTCAGTCTGATTCCGGCGCCGATCCGCAGGCAGCTGATCGGGAAAATGGTCGGCATGCTGCCGGACCAGCCCCAAAAGAAGGGGGCGATCAATATGCTCAAGCGTTTTGTCGAAGGGGCAAATCTCGATCCGGAAGGCAGACATCTCCGCTGGCAGTATTTTCTCAACAAGAGATTGGAACAATGTCTTTTTCAACAGTCGTTTAAAGATCAGATCAGAATGGATCCCTTCAGGCTGATACGGGAGCTGAACAACAAGTGTAATGCCGCCGATCAGGTGAACCGGGAGATCTACCTTGATATGCGTTTCATGATGACCGACAGCGTACTGATGAAGGTAGATCGAATGTCCATGGCCTCTTCCCTGGAGATCCGGGTTCCCCTGCTTGATCATGTCCTGGTGGA